>JAAYZY010000409.1 GCA_012514615.1 Chloroflexota bacterium
AGCTGCCCTACCAGGTGAACAAGGCGCGCCTGGTGGAGCGGATCGCCGAACTGAGCCGCGAGGGTCGCCTGGAAGGGATCGCTGACCTGCGCGACGAGTCCGACCGCACCGGCATGCGTCTGGTGGTGGAGCTGACCCGCACGGTGGATGCCCGGGTTACCCTCAAGCGGCTGTTCGACCTGACGCCGCTGAAGACCCGCTTCGGCGTGACCATGCTGGCCCTGGTGGAGGGCGAACCCCGCCTGCTGCCCCTGCGCAAGATCCTGCAGCTCTTCCTAGAGCACCGCCAGGAGATCGTCCGCCGCCGCAGCGAGTACGACCTGGCCCGCGCCCGTGCCCGCGCCCACATCTTGGAAGGGCTGCGCATCGCCCTGGCCAACCTGCAGGAGGTCATCGAGACGATCCGCCGCTCCCGCACCGCCGAGACGGCCCGGAACAACCTGCAGGCCAAGTTCAAGCTCAGTGAGCTGCAGGCCCAAGCCATCCTGGATATGCCGCTGCGCCGCATCGCCGCCTTGGAGCGCCAGAAGATCGAGGAAGAGTACAAGGAGCTGCTGCGGGAGATCGCCCACCTGGAAGACCTGCTGGCGCACCCCGAGAAGATCCTGCAAGCCATTCGGCAGGAGCTTCAGGATCTGAAGAAACGCTATGTCGACCCTCGTCGAACCCAGATCGTCGACCACGAGGAGCAGCCCCTCACCGCCCAGGAGCTGCTGCCCGACCAGACCATCGCCGTAGCGCTGAGCGAAGAAGGCGCCCTCACCCGCTGGGCGCTCCCTGAAGGCCAAGCCCCAGACTGGAAGACGCTGCTGCGCGATGCCACGGGCTCGCCCCCCCTGGCTCTGTGCGTGCTCAACACCCGTCAAGACCTCCTCTTGGTCACCGCCAAGGGCACGGCCGGCCTGCTGCAGGCCCACCGCATCCCTGAAAACGGCGGGGCGCACTGCGCCGATCTGAGCAACCTGACGCGGCGAGACCGCGTGGTTGCCCTGGCGCCCTTCGACCCGCCCGGCGAAGACGAGGCGTCTCCCCCTGAGGGGTACCTCTTCCTGGCCACCGCCCAGGGCCAGGTGAAGCGCGTGGCCCTGGCCGAGGCGCGCAACGCCGCGGCCCGCGGGGCGGTCACCGTCATGGGGCTGGCCGACGGCGACCAGGTGATCGACGCTGTGCCTACCGACGGCAAGCGTGAGGTCCTGCTGGTCTCCACAGCGGGCCGAGCCATCCGTTTCGCCGAAGGGGAGGTGCGGGCCATGGGCCTGCCCGCCGGCGGCGTGGCCGGTATCAAGCTGGCGGCCGGCGATCAGGTGGCCAGCCTGGGGGTAGCCGAGGCGCGAAGCATGGTCCTGGTGGTCACCCAGAACGGCTTCGCCAAGCGCTCGGAGATGAAAGACTACCCCACCCAAGGACGCAACGGCACTGGCGTGGCCACCGTAGCCATCTCCAAGGCCACCGGTTCGCTGGTAGGAGCAGCGGTGGTGAAGAGCAGCGACCTGGTGCTGGCCCGCACCAGCGGCAAGGGTTGGTCGGCCCAGGCCGGCCGGGTGGCCAAGCAGGGTCGAGCCACCCGGGGCACCCGTCTGGCGCTCCCCGAAGGGGAGAAGGTGCTGCGGTTGCTGGTGGCCCCCAGCAACGGCGGAGCCAAAGGCAGCTAGGGCGCTTCGCGGCCTGCCTACCCAAAACTCGGCCGCTGGGCCGCCGTCTGCTCCAGCAGCGCATCGTAACGGGGAGCCATGGCTTGCCAGTCCAGCCGGGCGACGGCTTGCCGCAGGCTCTGCCTGCGGGTCCTCTCTATGCCCGTGATCCGCTGGCGCAGCAGCCCCACCAGCTCGTCGAAGCCGTCGTAGAAGACCCCGGCGTGCGCCGCCGGCGGGACCAGTTCGGGATAGGCCAATCGGCGGGGCAGCACTGGCCAGCAGTCGCAGTAGATCGCCTCCACCGTGGCCGCGCCGAAGAAGTCGTGCACGGCGGTGCTCACCACCAGGTCGGCCTGCCACAGGTGGCGAGCATAGTCTTCCAGCGAGTCGGCATAGCCGAACTGGACGATGCGCTGGGGCATCTCGGCCTGCGCCCGCAGGAACTCGTCGGGCTTCTGGCGAAAGCTCTCCCCCAGCAAGACGAGCCCGAAATCCAGCCCTTCGGCGGCCAGGGTACGCACCGCCCTGAAGAAGGTCTCCGGGTCCTTGTCGTACTCCCAACGGTGGTTCCACAGCAGCAGCGGCCGGTCCAGCTTGGGACCGGCGGGCCGCAGGCGGTCCAACCGCTGCAGGTTCAGCCCCAGCGGCAGCACCGCCGAACGGGCCCGCAGGCAGGCTACCAGGTCCAGCTCGTTGTAGTCTGGGAAGTGCTTCAGCAAGCGAGGCAGCTCGGCGAAGAAGGCATCCAGATGATACTGGGAGTTGAAGAACACGGCCTGGGCGGCCAGAGCGCTGCTGAAGTTGATGAAGCCGTAGTGGAGGTCGCGCTTCTCGCCTGGCGGCATGGGGTAGGTGAGCTGGTTCTCATGGAAGTAGAGGGCCACCGGCACATCATGACAGCGATCCCGGGTCAGGGCCAAGAAGGTCGTCAGGTCCAGCATGTCGGTGGCCAGGATGAGATCGGGGCGCTCGCCCAGGCGCAACGCCTGCCGCGCCAGCGTGACCGCGCCGCCGTGCATACGCCACTTCCAGAACCGGCCAGCCAACGTGAGGGGAACGACCTGGTGCCGAGAGTGGGCCACCACGCCCCGCACCCAGTCTGCATGCGAACCGGTACAGTATGGCTCTACAAGCCAAACGCGCAGAGGGCGGGCGGCAGGGTTGTGCTCAGCCATGCGATCTGATCCCCCAGATAGGGGAGGCTGCTGCTGGGCGCCGGCGCCTGCTGCCCCCCCTGCAGCGCCATACACGATTGGGCGAGGGTGAAGAGCAGGAACAGCGCCGCCGCGACCCAGACCCAGTTGACCGGCCGACGCGCCGGCTTGGGTGGCGGGGGCGGAGGCATCTCAGCGTCGCACCGCCAGCATTTCTTCTTGTCATCGGGGTTCCAGGTCCCGCAATTGGGACAGTCAGGCATCCATCGCCTCCTTCTCACGCCGGGTCGTGCGCCTTGGGGGCATGATAACACAGCCCAGGCCCTTCGGCAAACCGCCGGGCTGGCTGCCTGCGCCGGGCGATTGCCGCGAGGGCTGAGGTATGGTACAATGCCTCCCCGTATCGCCGGCCGCGCGGCGGCGTCTTACCGCGCAGATAGACGACGTCCCTCCCTGGAGGCAATCCCATGACCCGCAGATTCCCGGCTTTCGTGGCTTTGATCCTGTTGGCGCTGCCGCTCTGCGCCCCCGCGATGGCGGCGCCGGCCGTGCCCGGGGCCGAAGCCCCGGCCATCTCCCACGTGCAGGTCAGCAACGTGCGCGACATCTATTTCGCCGTCTCGTGGCTCACCAGCGAGTCTGCCAACGCTGAAGTGCGCTACGGGGCCACGCCGGCACTGGGGCAAGTGGCCCACGACACGCGGGGGTCGGCCCACGTGGGCCAGACACACTACGTTGCCATCACTGGCCTGGCTCCATCCACCACCTACTACTTCGACGTGGTCAGCGGCGGCGTTGTGGACAACAACGGCGGAGCCCACTGGCAGGTGACGACCGGCCCCACCCTGGCCCCGCCCACCTCCGACTCGATCTACGGCCAGGTCTTCCTCAGCGACGGCGCGACGCCTGCCGCTGGAGCCATCGTCTACCTGCGAGTGCAGAACGCCGATGGCGTGGGCAGCGGCGGCCAGTCCGCCCTGCTCTCGTCGCTGGTGACAGACGATGGCTACTGGTTCCTGAACCTGCGTTCTGCGCGCACGGCCGACGCGGCCGCCTACTTCGAGTACTCGGCGAGCGGCGACCAAGTGGCCGCCGAAGCCCACGGCGCCCACGGGCAGCGCGGAAGCCTGACGGTAGATACCGCCAACGATGCCCCCGCGCCGCCCATGGTGCTCTCCGGCGGCGGCCCCGGCCCTGCCCCGCTCTGGTTCCCTCTGATCATGAGGGATGCCCAACGCTAGGCGGAGCTCAGGGCGCGGCGCGCTGCCGCCAACTGCACCTCCAGGGCCGAGAGTGCGGTGCCACCCTCGCTGTCTCGCGTGTTCACCGAACGGGCGTAGTCGAAGACGGCGTACACGTCTTCAGCGAAGTGCGGCGACGCCTCCTGGTAAGCAGCCAAGGGCAGCGCCCGCAGCGGCACGCCTTGCTCCTCAGCCGCCTGAACCAGCCGGCCCACCAGGTGGTGGCTCTCCCTGAACGGCACACCCCGCTGCACCAGGTACTCGGCCAAGTCCGTCGCCAGCGTGTCGTCGGATAGGGCCGCCTCCATGCGCTGAGGCTGCGGCTCCAGGCTGGCCACCACGCCGGCCGCCACCGGCAGGGCAGCGGCCAGGGTGTCCACCGCATCAAACAGCGGCTCCTTGTCCTCCTGCAGGTCGCGGTTGTAGCCCGCTGGCAGCCCTTTCAGGGTGGTGAGCAGCGCCACCAAGCTGCCCAACAGCCGGCCGCTCTTGCCCCGCAGCAGCTCCATGCTGTCGGGGTTGCGCTTGTGGGGCATCAGGCTGGAGCCGGTGGTGTAGCCTTCGGAGAGCCGTACGAAGCCGAAGCTGGGCGTCGACCAGAGCACCAGGTCCTCGGCCAGCCTGCTGAGGTGCACCCCCAGCAAACCCGCCCAGAAGAGGAACTCGGCCACGAAATCCCGGTCGCTCACCGCATCCAGCGAGTTGGGGGTGACCCCCACGAAGCCCAGGTCGGCGGCCAGGGCCTGTCGGTCCACGCCCCAGCTGTTCCCGGCCAGCGCGCCGGCGCCCAGCGGGCAGACGTTCACCCGCTCCCGGAGCTGGGTCAGGCGCTGGGCGTCCCTCTGCCAGGCCCAAAAGTGCGCCAGCAGCCAGTGGCTGAAACGGATCGGCTGCGCTGGCTGCATGTGGGTGTAGCCGGGCATCAGCAGGTCCCGGTGGCGCTCTGCCTGTTCCAGGGCGGCCTGCATCAGCGCCGTGAGCGCGGCGGCCAGGGCATCCGCCTCCGCCCGTAGCCACAGGCGCATGTCTGTGGCCACCTGGTCGTTACGGCTGCGGCCGGTGTGCAGCTTGCCCGCCACCGGGCCGATGAGCTCACCCAGCCGCCGCTCCACCGCAGTGTGAATATCCTCGTCGGCCGGTGCAAAGGCGAAGGCGTCTGCGGCCAACTCTTGGCGCACCGCCTCCAGCCCTCCAGCAAGCGCCTGCGCTTCCGCCGCCGTCAACACGCCGCAGCGCGCCAAAGCTCGGGCGTAGGCCATGCTCCCATCCAGGTCTTCAGCCCACAACCGACGGTCGAAAGGCAGGGAATCGGCGAAACGGGCCATCTCTTCGGCAGGTCCGCCGCTGAAGCGTCCTCCCCACAGTCTGC
>JAAYZY010000004.1 GCA_012514615.1 Chloroflexota bacterium
CTTGTAGGTCTGCCTGGGTGGTGACGCGCTGCTGCAGAAGCAAGCCCAGGGGTTGGGCCAGCACCACCGCAGCGACAGAGGCTAGCAGCACTTGGGGCAGCTTATCCCACGGCGACCGCTCGTGCTTGAGCATCACCGTAAAGCTGGCCAGGCCGCCCAGGATGCCGGCCGCGGCCAAGTTGGTGCCGCAGCGAGGGTGAATGGCCAGGTTGGCTTCGCCGGCCTGCAGGCGGCGAAGGCCTTCGGATGCCGCGGCGGCCAGGGCGTCGGTCGCTACATCGCCGTAGACGTAGAAGCCGCGCAGCTCGCTGCGGGCTACCAGCTCCAGGCTCGGGTGACGCCGGGCCAGCAGGTGCATGGTGGCGTGTTCCAGGGCATGGTTGCGGCGCACCCGCTGGGCCCAAGACGGTATGGGCAGTCTCATCGGTGGTACCCCTCCTGGGGTGCAAGGGTCTTCTCCCCTATTCTACCTGGTCTGTCAAGCGCTGGGCCCTCTGCAGTGCGTTGGCGATGCGCCGATCGGCCGCCGAGAGGGGGAACGCGACGAGCTGCTCAGGCTGCACCCAACGCCAGTCGTTGCAGCCTTGGCAGCGGGGCGTCTGATCAGCGCGCAGCAGGGTGCACCAGAAGGTGTGCAAGGTGATGCGGAAATGGGTGTAGGCGTGGTCCAGCGCCATGAACGGTTCTCCCACGGCGATCTCCAGGGCCAGTTCCTCCAGGATCTCGCGCTGCAAACACTGCGGCAGCGTCTCGCCCTCTTCCTGCTTGCCGCCGGGGAACTCCCACAGGCCGCCCAGCATGCTTTCGGCCGGGCGCTGGGCGATGAGCAACTGACCCTCCCGCACCAGTAGCGCGGCGGTCACCTGGTAGTGAGGCGTCCCTCGCCGGGGCGTGCGCCTAGGCAGCTCGCCCTGCCGACCAGCCAAGCGGGCGGAGCAGGTCGCGCCCAGGGGGCACGCCTCGCAAGGAGGCTTGCGTGGCCGACACACAGCGGCGCCCAGGTCCATGAGCGCCTGGTTGAAGGCGCCAGCCCGACCCAGGGGCAGCGCCTGCTGTGCCCAGCGCCTGACCGCAGCCAGGCCTCGCGCCGTGTCGATCGGTTCTTCCAAGGCTGCCCAGCGCGCCAGCACCCGCGCCGCGTTTCCGTCCACGGCCGGGCAGTCTTGCCCAAAGGCGATGCTCAGGATGGCGCCTGCGGTGTAGTCGCCCACCCCGGGCAGGGCGCGCAGCGCTTCCCACGAGGCCGGGAAGGCCCCGCCGTGCCGCGCAACGACGATCTGGGCGGCGCGGTGCAGATTCTGGGCCCGGCGGTAGTACCCCAACCCTTCCCAGAGCTTGAGGATGTCGCTCAGGTCGGCCGCGGCCAGCGTGTGCACGTCTGGGAAGCGGGCCAGGAAGCGTCGGTAGTAGGGCAGGGCGGTGTCGACACGAGTCTGGTGCAGCATGATCTCCGACACCCACACGGCGTAGGGATCAGCCGACTCGCGCCAAGGCAGGTTGCGCGCGTGTCCGGCGTACCAGCGCAGCAGGGCCTCGCTGGGGAAGCGCGGCGGCGGAAGGGTCATGACGCGCTCTGACGGCGTCGCCGCCGCAGGCGCGCCGCGCCCCATGCCGCCAGCGCCAAGATCGTGCCCCCGGCCACCAGGCATCCGCCCAGCCATGAGCGCGGGGCAAAGACCAGGCGCACCTGGTGCTGCCCTGCCGGCACCGGAACCGCGCGGAACAGGCTGTTGGCCCGGTAGATGGGGGCCGCCTGACCGTCCACCGTGGCCTGCCAACCTGGGTAGTGGACTTCGGAGAGGAAGAGATAGGCCTCAGCGGCTGCGTCTACCTCCAACTCCATTCGGTTGACGCTGTAGGCAGCGACCCGCGCTGTTCCCGCCGGCGCGTCCCCAGCCCCCAAGGCCGGGCCCCCTTCCACGTAGACTGTGGCGGTGGGGTCGAAGCTGGGCTGGTGGATCGCCGTCCAAGCGGCCTCGGCGCTGGCCGGGATCCCTTCCGGCACCAGGAAGGCTCGGGGCAAGAAGCTGCGGTTGCGGTAGACCAACAGGTCGGGGTCGCCCTCGAAAGCCAGGTCGAACTTCCCTTCGTCCAGCGGCGCGCCCCGCGCTGCCACAAGGTAGCGTACGTTCAGCAGGTCGTAGAGCGCCGACGAACGGCTGCCCATCCCTTCCCAGTAGCGCTGGGTTGCGGCCAGCTCCAGGGGGTTGACCACGCCGCCCACATCCTGCAGGCCGTGCACCAGGGCGGCGCTGGGCTGCCACCAGGCGGCGATGTCGGTGCGTGTGTCGATGCGGAACAAGTCATCGTCGGCTTGCAGAAATGAGACCAGCGCCGGATGGGCCCCGAAGCGCGCCGACGGGTCTGCCGTGCCCAGGTCCATGTAGGCGCCGTTGCTGGCCAGCTCAGCGAAGATCAGGGCCACCGCCGCCACGCCTGCGCCGAGGGTGGGCAGCCAACCGGCCCGTAGGGCAGCCAGCCAAGCCCAACTGGCGACCACGGCCAGGGCGAAGATCGCCACGCCGATGAGGGCCACCGAGAGCCGCACCACGATCTGTGGGTCGCCGCCCTGGCCCAGCAGGAGGGCGGCGTAGGCCAAGGGCAGGGGGACCAGCCAAACGCCGGCGGCGATTCGCCGGGTAGCGCTCTCCAGGGGGAGCAGAGCGTTAGGGTCGCGTCGGGCGGCAGCCAGCAGGGCGTCCAAACCGATGGCCGCCAGGGCGGCCAGGGCAAAATCCAGCAGGCCCACGAAGCGAGCCGAGGCGCGCAGCTGGCCAAACACCGGCGCCAAGACGGTGAGCCAGCCGTGGAAGACCGCGTAGATGCCCAGGGCCAGCAGCAGGGCAACGACGGCCAGCGCTGTCAGCAGACCGCTGAGGCGGTGGCGGCGGAACAGCAGCGCGGCAGCCGCCAACACCAGCGGCAAGATGCCCAGGTAGCCCGACTCCACCCGCGGCCACAGGCCCCAGTGCAAGGCTGGCCCGCGGCCGAAGAACTGGGGCACCAGCAGGCCCAGCAGTTGAGGTGGCGACAGGGAGTAGTCCACCGTCTGGGCGTAAGACCAGCCGCTGCGGGCCCCGAACCTGGCCAGCTCGGCCGCTGGCCACAGCACCGGGGCAGCCAGGCCCACGCTCACTGCGCCGCACAGGCCCAAGTGCAGCCACGGGCGCCAGAGCCTCGTGCGCTGGGTGGGGTGCAGCGCTCTGGCCAGCCATTCGTACAGTGCGGCCAGGGCCAGGGCCAAGGCGATGAAGACAGTCATCTGCAGATGGCCCGCCAGGGTGGTCAGCCCCAGCACCACGCCGGCCGCCAGGCTCTCACTGGGCCGCTCGCAGACCACGCCGCGGTAGAAGAGGACGAAGACCAAAGGCAACCAGGCGAATACCGCGATCATGTTCAGGTTGCCGAAGTGGGTGACGAAGAGGTCGCTGAACATCCAGGCTACAGCGCCGGCCAGGGCGGCCACCCGCCGTAAGGGGCGGCGATTCCCGGACGACGCCGGCAACCAGCGCAGGCAGGCGTACATGCACAGGCCGGCCACGAAGAAGTGGAACGCCGAGAGCCATTGCATACGGCTGTAGGGGAAGTCGGCCGGCAGGAGCAGGGCCGCCAGGACGTTGACCGGATAGAGGATGCCGGCCTGGGCGTCGCCGATGAACGGCGCGCCGCTGTAGAGATGGGGGTTCCACAGCGGCAGGCGACCGGCCTGCAACTCCCCGGCCACGAAACGGTAGAGCGGGTAGAGGAAGGACACGAGGTCGCCGCCGTCGGCCGGCATCCAGACATCAGCAGCCACGAGCGGCCGCCAGAAGAAGCCCAAGGTCAGTGCGGCCAGGATGCCCGCGGCCAGGAGGTCCAGGTGGGTGTCCCGCGGCCAGCGGCTTCGGCGGCGCAGCCAGAACAGGGCGGCGGTGACTGCAGCCCAGAGTGCCCCTATTGCGCTCACAGTTGCCATCGGTGTTCGCTTCCCACTAGCGGTTGGTGCCAGACGCTTGTGCCAGATACAGAGATTATACCCGCTTTCCGGCGCTTTGCCAACACCCCTGGCGTGCAGGCGGAGGCAAAGGATGGCGGCCCAACCCACACGCGGGGCGGCAGCTGCACCTTTTGCTCTTTTCAGCGCACCGGGAGTATAATGCGTTTCGATCTGCACCGTGGAGGGGAAGAACCATGTTGAAGAACCGAGCCTGTGGACAGTTGCGCATGGAGCATGTGGGGCAGGAGGTGGTCTTGGCCGGCTGGGTGAACCGCCGTCGGGATCACGGCGGGCTCATCTTCATCGACTTGCGGGACCGCGCCGGGCTGGCCCAGTTGGTCTGTGATGTGGAGCAGGCCCCCGATGCCCACCGGGTGGCCAGCGGCGTGCGGGCAGAGTACGTGCTGCAAGCCAAGGGTACCGTGCGCCCACGTCCCGAGAACCTGCGCAACCCCAATCTCCCCACCGGCAAAGTCGAAGTGCTGGTGCAGGAGCTCACGGTGCTCAACGTGGCCGAGACGCCGCCTCTCTACGTCACCGACAGCGGTCGGGATATCGACGAATCGCTGCGCCTCAAATACCGCTACCTGGACCTGCGCCGGCCCCGCCTGCAGCACAACATCATCTTGCGGCACCGCATCGTCAAATTCATCCGGGACTATCTGGACCGGCAGGGCTTCATCGAGATCGAGACGC
>JAAYZY010000410.1 GCA_012514615.1 Chloroflexota bacterium
CCCACGGAAGCGGGCGTTCGGCCGGGGAGTCCACCGGGTGTCTGCACCCCCGCGTTCTCAGGGTGCGCCGGCCTGCCGCGTCTCGTCAGAAGCTCATCCCCTCGGCGAAGTTGCGCATGAAGCGGGGGGCGCGGGCCAGTTCCAGGTAGCGCACCCTGGCGGCCACCTCCTGGGCCTCCTGGCGCTTCGCCTGGGAGACCAGGGCCAAGCGCGCCCCGGCGCCGGCGGCGTTGCCCACTTGAGACACCCGCTCCAGCGGCAGCCGCGGCAGCAGCCCGATGGTCATGGCGTTGTCCACGTCGATGTAGGTGCCGAAGGCGCCAGCGATGATCACCTCATCTACGTCGGCCGCGGCGATCTGGGCGTCCTGCAGCAGGGTCTCGATGCCGCTTCGGATCGCCCCCTTGGCTAGCTGCAGCTCGCGGATGTCGTGCTGCGTCACGGCCACAGCGCGGCCTTGTCCAGCGGTTGCGGCCGGGGCGATGATGAATGCCCGCTCCCCATCCATCTCCTGCACATCGGGACCGCCCAAGCGACCCTTGGCATCCAGGCGTCCGGACATACGCAGGTGCGCCACCACGTCCAGCAGGCCCGACCCGCAGATCCCCACGGCCGGCTCGTCGCCGATGGTCTTGTACGCGACGCCGCCATCGGCGATGCGCACCCTCTCGATGGCGCCCGGCGCGGCCCGCATGCCGAACTTGATGTGCGCGCCCTCGAACGCCGGGCCGGAAGCGCACGAGAGGCTGGTCATGTGGCCGCGGTGGATGAGGCACATCTCGGTGTTGGTGCCGATGTCGATGGCCAGGGCCGTGTGGGTGCGGTGGGCCAGGTCCACGGCCAACAGCATGGCCACGTGGTCGGCCCCCACGTAGCCAGCGATATTGGGCAGCAGGTGCACGTAGGCGCCCGGCGCCAGGCACAGGCCCAGGTCGCGCCCTGGCACGTCCACCGCCCCCCGCACCGCGGGCACGTAGGGGGCCGCGGCCAACTGCTGCACCGGCAACCCCAGGAACAGGTGGTGGATGGCGGTGTTGCCCACCACCACCGCCTCGACCACGTCGCTGGGCTGCACGCCCAACTCGCTGCAGGCGTCGGCCGCCAGCCGGTTCAGCCCATCCGCCACGAGCGTCTGCATGCGGGCGGCCTCATCGTCGCCCTTGCCGGCGTACATCAGCCGGGCGATGACATCCTCGCCGTAGGCGATCTGCGGGTTCATGGCCCCCTTTGCCGCCAGGGCGCGGCCTGAGGTCAGGTCCACGAGGTAGGCGGCTACCTTGGTGGTGCCGACGTCTACCGCTAGGCCGAGCCAGGGCGCGTCGACCTCGGCCACGTGGATGACCTCCTGGCCCCTCCGAGTGACGGCGGCCTGCCAGCCCAAGCGCCGCAGCGTGGGGCTAGCCCATCGCGCCACCGTCAGGCTGCCAACGGCTGCACCCACCGCCTCGTGCAGGCGTTCGTCGTCGCCGCGCAGATCCTCCAGCGTTGGCGGGGCGATGGTCACGCTCTGGCGGTGCACCGAGGGCGCCACCTCCACCGACACCTCGAGGCCCTCCACCTGGGTACGCTGCAGCGCCGTGAGCGATTCAGGCGGCACGTGCACGCGGCAGGCGCTCAGGGGCTTGGCCAAGCAGGCCAGCCGCAGCCCCTGCGCCTTCTCGGCTGCCGACAGTCGCTCTGCTTCCCGGGGCGAAAGGGGGCTCACCTGGCCAGCCACCACCTGCACTCGGCAGTGGCCGCAGGTGCCGTGGCCGCCGCAGATGCTGGCAAGGTCCACCCCAAGGCTGCGCGCCGCGTCCAGCAGGGTGCTGCCCTCGGGGCAGGGGCCGCGCCGGCCCACCGGTTGGAAGTCGACGATATGGGGCAAAGCGATCCTCCTTGGGGGTCAGTTCAGCGCTCTCTGGCCAACCATCCGCTCAGCACGCCCAGGGCGGCCATCCCAGCCAGGCTGGCGAACGCTGCCGTCCAGCCGGCCGCTTCTGCTAGTGTACCAAAGAAGACTGGCCCGAGCAACATGCCCGCGTTCTGCCCCACCATGATCACCGCCATGGCCGCGCCGCCTTGTCGCTGGTCGCCGGCGGCCTCTACGGCGGCGGCGAAGATGTTGGTGGGCACAACCCCCAGCACCAGGCCCAGCGCGAAGACGAGGACGACGAGGCCGCCTACGCTGAGCAGGCCCAACAGCGGCAGCAACAGGATCGCCGCGCCCAGCCCGAAGGTGTAGACCTTGTGGCGTGAGCCCAGGCGGTCGGAGATGACGCCACCGGCCGGCGCGGAGAAGATGGTCACCAGGGTGAGGATGCTGGCGATCAGGGCGGCCTGCGTCAGCGGGAGACCGTGCTCGGTGGCCAAGAAGGTGGGCAGGTAGGTGCCCACCCCCATGGTGGCCGCGTTGAAGGCGGCGAAGGCGGCCGCCAGCCACCACAGGGAGCGGTTGCGTAGCACTGGGCCGGCGGATGGGAAAGCCTCCTGTTGGAGGCCGGCGCTGCCCGGAAGGGCGGCTGCAGGCGGGGCCGGCCGCACCCGAGCCAGGTAGAGCAGGGTAGCGGCCACGGCATAGCCCGCGCCCAGCCACCAGACGGCGCGCCAATCCCGCCCCTGGGCCAGGGAGGGAGCCACGAGGAGCATGGCGGCGGTGCCGATGGGTACCCAGGCGGCCCAAATGCCCATGGCTGTGCCCCCCTGACGAGCTGAGAACCACTGCGCGATGATGGCCGGGCCAACACAGCCACAAGGCTGGTTCCGATCCCTTCCACCACCCGGCTGATCAGCAAGAGGTTGGTGCTGGGGCTCAGCGCGCCCAGCGTCGCCCCCAGCGCCACTGAGCCGCCGGCCAAGAGGCCGGTCCAGCGCGGCCCTGCCTTCTGGTAGATGAGCCCCGCCGGCAGCGCCAGCACCAGGCCGGTGATGGCGAAGACGGACATGAGCAGGCCGGCGCCGCCCACCGACAGGCGCAACTGCTCCATGAGGATCGGCATGATGGGCGGCGCCTTGAACTGGTTGAGGGGCGCGGCGATGCTGAACAGAAGCAGAACGGCCAGGACAAGCCAGGCCCCAGAGCGGCCGATTTGCCGAGTGGGCTGTGGAGTGTGTGCGGTCATGGGCATGCCCCCGAAAAGGGGGTGCAGGCAGAGATGCATCCATCTCTGCCTGCATCGAGGAACCTTCCCACCCTTGGTCTGAAGGGCAGCGGGCGCCGCCGGCTTCAGGCACTGGCAGGCCGCCTTGGGCTCAAGGCGAGGCTAGTATAGACGCCGAACTCCCGCGTGGCGTCGACCCAGGCCCGCACCAGATCTAGGTTGCTGCCCTCCATCTCGCCCACGCCGGGGCTCATGATGAAGCCGCCGCCGTTGCCTACCACCTCGCAGACCTTCTTGGTGTGCTCGCGCACCTGTTGCACCGTGCCGCTCTGGAGCAGCGAGTTCTTCATGCCGCCGATGATGCACATGGTGTCGCCGACGATCTCCTTCACCTTGAAGATGTCGCTGCTCTGGAACCAGCCGGCGGTCTTGCCCTTGGGCAGCTCGGCCAGGTACTTGAGCCGTTGGTCCCACACCCCTTCGTAGAAGCAGATGGGCATGATGTCGTTCTCCACCATGGTGAGCATCTGCTGCTTGAGCTGCGGCCAGTAGAAGCGCTCGAATTGCGCCAGCGACATGAAGCCGTCGGAGCCGCGGTGCAGCGGGATGAAGGCCGCCTTGAGGCCCGTGGCCTTGCGGAAGCTGATGGCGAACTCGAGCTGGAACTTCAGTACCTTCTCCTCGGCAGCCAGGAGCTTCTCAGGCCGGCGCAGCATGTCCAGCATGATGCCGCGCATGCCCCGCAGGGTGTCGGACATGAAGTCGAAGGGCGCTTCGGTGAGGGAGCCAGCCAAGAAGTGCGGCGGGAAGCCCAAGGCCATCATGCGGCTGGTGGATTCGCCCAGCTTGGCCGCGTCGGCCACCGCCACGTCGATGGCCTTGCCCAGGGCCTTCAGCGCCTCTTGCATGGGCGGGGTGGCGTACATGGGCAGGTTGCCCAGATGGTAGTGGCCGTAAGCCCACATGCCGAAGGGCGGCAGGTCCTTCAGAGCTTCCAGCTTGCTGAACGCCCGCGGCAGGTACTGGCGGATGGCCCAGTCGGAGGGATCCTCCAGGAAGGCGTCGTAGTCCTCGGCCTTCATGAACTCACGCTCATCGAACTGGAACGACCCGGTGTCGGGCAGGCCATAGCCGGGCCACTTGGTCATGCGGTCGCCCAGGGCGAGGCTGGGCCGGGGGTTGTTGAAGAGGCCCATCACCGCGTCGGGCTGGAACTCCTGGGCCAACGCCTCCAGCAGGCGCTGGGAGGTCTCCCAGTTGTCTTGCTGCTCGCGGTGGGTCACCCCGCCGAACTCGGCCAAGAGGTAGCCGCCGGGCATGTTGACCGGGATGCGGTCGGGCTGCTGCAGCGCCAGCGCGTCCTGAATGCGTTTCCCGCGCTCGGCCAGCAGTCTCTCCGTGCTCTTGCCCCCATCAAGCTTCTCTGTGAAGGTCATGGTAGCCATCTCATTTCACTCCTGTCCACTGCTTCGCCAGCGCGACGGCGGCCATGGCATCGGCGCCGAAAGCGTCTGCGCCGACGTACTCCCGCACCTGCTCGTCTACCGTGCCGCCGCCGATCATGATCTTCACCTTGTCTCGCAGGCCAGCGGCCGTGATGGCGGCGATGGTCTCCTTCATCGAGTCGTAGGATAGGGTCAGGAAGCCGCTGAGCCCCACCGCGGCCGGCTTGACCTCGGCGATCTTCTCGACGAACGTCTCCACCGGCACGTCGATGCCCAGATCGAACACTTCGAAGCCGTTGATGTCCAGCATGAAGACGACGATGTCCTTGCCGATGTCGTGGATGTCGCCCTTGACGGTGCCCACCACCAACTTGGCGCCCTTCTTCACTTGGTGGTCGCCCTGGAGGTACGGCCTGGCCTCAGCGGAGATACCCTTGAGGATCTCGCCGGCCAGGATCAGCTCGGGGATGAAATAGTGCCCCTCCTCGAACCGTTTGCCCACGACCTCCATGGCCGTGCGGCAGTCGTCCAGGATGGCTGTGGGCGGAGCGCCTTCGGCCAGCATCTTCTTGGCCAGCGCCAACGCCTCCTCTTCTTGCATCTCTGCGATGTAGTGGATCAGTTTCTCTGACATGAGCACCCTCCTTGGGACATGGTGTGTTGAGCGGCTACCCCAACAGCCCGGCCCGATAGGCCCGGGTGTAGTTCAGACAGTGTCGGTCGAGGCCCAAGACGGCTTCGGCGGCCAGGACC
>JAAYZY010000411.1 GCA_012514615.1 Chloroflexota bacterium
CATGCCCGCGGGCCAGGGCCTGCAGGATGCCGCGCATCTGTGGCGGGGTTGGCGTCTCCCCGCTGGGGAAGGGGCAGCGACGGCGCTGGACGCGCCGCCCCGTGGCCGCAGCCACCTGTTCCAAGAGGGCGTGGTACGGCAGCAAGTCGTACTCGCCTTCTTCGGTGAGGGCGAGGAAGAAGGTCACGCCGGCGGCCAACAGGGCGGCGAGCTCGTCCACGGAGCTGGCGTCGTCTCCGTTGCGGGGATACTCCCCGGCCAGCAACCGCTTGGGGAGCACCCAGCGCGGGTCGGCGATCGGTCTTTGGGCTGGCTGTCTCATGGCCCTGCTCTGCCTCTGCAGGCGCTGGGTAGCCGCGATGGTCAGCGCCCTTGGCTAGCCGTCTCGGCGCAGCCGCCGGGCGGCGGCGACCACAACGCCCAGGCCCAGCCCAGCCAGCGCCGTGGCGGCCAAGCCCAGGCCAGTCGGCGGCGTCTCGGCCGGCAACGGCCTGGCGGTAGGGGCTGGGGCGCCGGCTGCCGCGGCCGCCTCTGGCGTCGCGGTGGGCTCGGTGGGGGCTGCGGCGGGGCTCCCGGCTGAGGGGGGCGTCTCCGCGGTTTGGGCCGCGGCGGGCTCGGCGGGGCTCCCGGCTGAGGGGGGCGTCTCCACGGCTTGGGTCGGGGTGGGCTGCACCACCGGCGTGTTCGTTGGGCGGGGGGTGTCGGTGGCGGCCGGTGCTGCTGCTGTGGGGAGCGGGGCAGCGGCCGTGGGCGCGAGCGTGGCCACGGCTTCGTCAGCCACCGCCAGCGACACCGGGGTCAACCGCTGCTGCGGGCGCGTCAGGGCCCAGGCCCCCACGGCGATGAGCCCGATGGCCAACAGGCCCACCAGTCCGAAGGTGATCCCCAGGGACAGTCGGTTTGGCTGCATCTTCCCCTCCTCACCCATCGGCTGCGGGGGCAACGCTGGGGGTTAGCCAATGAGCTCCAGGTTGTTCCAAGGCACAAAGGCGGTCTCGCCGCCTTCCATGTCCACGCGAGCGCCTCGACGTCGGCCCACCTCCACCGGCTGCGGGTGCTGCGGCAGCGCGGTGATGACGCCGATGCGACCGCGGTACGGCTCGCGCAGCAGCCGCACGCGTGCGCCCAGTTCCACACCGCTGGGCGGCGCAGGGGCTTCCGCCGGCGCTTGGCTCAGGGGGATGACTACTTCTGGGCGGGCTCCGTCGCCGGGGCCAGGCTGAACCCCCAACAGCGAGACCTCTGCCCCCTTGTGGCTCTCCAACAGTTCGTAGATGAACTGGGGCATGGGGGCGTGCCCCAGACCCTCTGTAGCCACCACCGGCAGCCCGCATTCGGCCAAGACCGGCAGCACGCGCACGTCCACACTGCCGGCAATGATGCCTCGGGCCTGGTTCTTGGCCAACTGCACCACGGCCTTGTCGTCATCCACAAGGCCGCAGACCACCACGCTGCCGTGGCAGGAGATATCCACCGCTTCCGCGAGCAAGGAATCCTGAGGCCCGCAGACGGGCTTCAGCACGCCGTAGTCTTCGCCGCCGCAGCCCCATGCGCCTTCCACCCAGGCTGCTGGGCATTCCACCACCACGCCCAGGTTGCCTACCACGCCCGCTACCCGACCGCGCAGGTAGGCGTGCATCTCCAGCACTTGCGGCTCGCCTTCCAGCAAGACGCGCCGCCCCATCACCTGCCACAGGCGGCCGGCCTGGGGGGCGCGGCAGTGGCGGCGCGAGAGCCCCAGCCAGCCGCGGCGGGTGGCCACCGCTTCGCCGGCGCTGACCTCGTCGCCCACCTGCTTCACCAGGTA
>JAAYZY010000412.1 GCA_012514615.1 Chloroflexota bacterium
AAGATGGACATCCACATCCACGTGCCAGAAGGGGCCATCCCCAAAGACGGTCCGTCGGCCGGTGTGACCCTGGCGGTGGCGCTCATCTCGGCGCTGAACCAACGCCCGGTGCGCCACGACGTGGGCATGACCGGCGAGATCACCTTGCGGGGACGCATCCTGCCCATCGGCGGCGTGCGGGAGAAGGTCATGGCTGCCCACCGCGCCGGCATCAAGGTCTTCTTGCTGCCCAAGAGGAACGAGAAGGACCTGGCCGAGGTGCCGCGCCGTGTTCGGCGGGATATGGAGTTCGTGCTGGTGGAGCGGATGGAGCAGGTGCTGCCGGTGGCGTTTCCCGGCGAGCCGCCGGCGCCCACCAAGCGCCGACGCACCCGACCGCCGGCCCAGGCGGCAGAACAGCCGGTCATGCAGTAGGCGTCGCTCAGGCGCAACTCCCGGGGAGGAGTGGGGCCGATGCTAGAAATCCTGGTCCTCTGGTTGATCTGCGGCCTGGTCTTCAGCTTCATCGTCGGTTCGATTCTGGGGCTGTTCCGCAGCATCAGCGCCGGCCAGGTGGCCCTGCTCTCCTGGGTCATCGGCAACGGGATCCTCATCGGCGTGACCCTCTGGGTGCTCAACCAGGATCCGGTGCCGGTCCAGCGGCTCCAAGACTGGCGGGAGGAGCTGGTGCGCCGGGTAATGCCCGAGCGCGCCGTCCTCTTGGCCGACCTCACGCCCCAGGGCCTGCGGGCCCAGAGCTTCCGGCAGATCGACGCCGACAGCGACGGCGCCCCCGAATGGCTGGCTCTCTATGCCTTCGACCTGCTCAACCGGCAGAACCCGCTGAAGGGCTGGATCTACGATGGCGATGTGGGCACGCCCGGGGTCATCTACCCCTACCCCCTGCACACCCCCGATGGCGACTACCTGGGCGAGCGTGAGCTACAGGTCCAGGTTGCCAACGTGGTAGGCAGCGATCCTGGCGAGCTGATCTTCTGGGATAGCCAGACCCTCTCGATCTTCAAGGTGAACCCCCGGCCGGCCGATCCCCAGGGGATGGTCTGCGACCATCAGTCGCCGCCACGGTACGAGAACATCGGCTTCTTCCGCGGCGACCGGGTGCAGCGCAGCGGCAGCCTGGTCACCGTCTGGGTGCGCGACGTGATGGAGCGCAGCCAACTGGCCATACGACGCATCTATGCGCCGGTGGTAGGCCAAGAACGCTACTTCTTCCCTGGCACCCACACCCTCCCGGAGCCGGTGGAACAGAGCGTCGGCTTCCTGCACGAACGCCCGGCGGACATCTGGGATACCCCATATGCCGAGAAGATCGTGGTCGGTTTCTACGTGGATGCGCCGGCCGACGTGGCCGCCGACTACCTGGTGGCCGGGCTGCGCCCCAGCTACCTGGACAACTCCTGGAACGACTTCGGCTCTCCCTGGCCTCGGGGCGAGGTAGACCGCTTCTTGCTGCGCGAGCTGCGCTACGAGCCCCCTCCCGCCGACGCCCAGACGGCCAAGGTGACGGTCACCGTGGTGCCGGTGCGCACCGGGGACTCTGGCCCAGCCTACGAGGCGCAAGTGGAGCTCACCTGGGTGCTGGTGAGGGAAGAGGGGCGCTGGAAGATGCAGCAGGTCGATCGGTGAGCAGCCAGGGCGCAGACGGTGCGACGGCACTGCCCTCCACACCCGGCGAGGTGGAGACCCTCTTGGGCCAGCCCCGCGCCCAGGGCCTGGAGTTTTTGGAGCCGCAGGTGTCGCCCCTGCGCCTGGCGCAACACCTGGCAGCCATGGCCAACGGGGATGGCGGCCTCTTGCTCCTGGGAGTAGGCCACGACCGCAGCCCGGCCGGCGCGGACGACGAAGGCCCTTTGCGAGAGTTAGCCCGCACTGCCGCCGGCCTGGCCGATCCCCCGCTCATCCTACCCCTGCCCCGAACGGCGCGCACGGCCCGAGGCTTGGTGCTGCTGGTGCAGGTGCCGCCCGGCCTGCCCCACGTGTACGGCGTGCAAGGCCGCTATCTGGTGCGGCAAGGAGCGCGCAACGCCCCGCTGGACAGCCGCGGTCTGAGAAGGCTGTGGGCCGAACGCTGCGCAGCCGATGCCGAGAGCACGCCCCTACCCCAAGCCACCCTCGACGACCTGGACTGGCCCCGGGTGGAAGCCTACTTGCAGCAAGCGGCAGAGCTGGGCCCCACCACTCCGCAGGAAGCCCTGCTGCTGCGCGGCTGCCTGGTGGAGCAAGAGGGCGTGCTGCACCCCACCCTGGCCGGGATGCTGCTTTTTGGGAAGCAGCCGCAGCGGTTCGTCCCCGCCAGCGAGATCATTGCCGTGCGCTACCCGGGCACAGGGATGGGCGACGCCTTCATCCGAGAGGACGTCCACGGCCCCCTGCCAGAGCAGATTCAGCGGGCCGAGGGGTTCCTGGTGAGCCAGATGCGCCGGGGCGTGCGCCTGCGCGACCTGCAGCGGGCGGAGCAGGGCGAATACCCCCGGCAGGTGCTGCGGGAGGTGCTGGTGAACGCGGTGGCCCACCGCGATTACGGCATCCGCGGCGAGGGGATCCGCATCCTCATGTACGCAGATCGGGTGGAGTGCTACAGTCCGGGGCGGCTGCCCGGCCATGTTACGGTGGAGAACCTGGTACAGGAACGGTTCTCCCGCAACCCGGTCATCGTGCAAGTGCTGGCCGACATGGGCTTCATCGAGCGCTTGGGCTATGGCATCGACCGCATGATCGCCCAGATGGAATCGCTGGCCCTGCCGCCGCCGGCCTTCCGCGAGACGGCCAACGGTTTCGTGGTGACCCTCTTCGGCCCGGGGCAGGAGCTGCTCACCCTTTCGGCCCCGCCAGCGCAGTGGGCCGGCCTCTCCCTCAACCCACGCCAAGAGGCCGCCCTGGAGTTCGTCGCTCGGCAGGGGCGCATCACCAACCGAGAGTACCGGGATCTGCAACCGGAGATCAGCGACGAGACCGCCCGCCGCGACCTGGCCGACCTGGTAGACCAGGGGCTGCTACTCAAGATCGGCGAGAAG
>JAAYZY010000413.1 GCA_012514615.1 Chloroflexota bacterium
CCAATGCTCCCACAAGACCGACACACGCTCTACGGCCTGGCTGCCATCCTGCTGTGGAGCAGCACAGTAGCACTGGCCCGCAGCCTCTCCGAGCAGCTTGGCCCCCTCACCGCCGCGGCCGCCGTCTACCTGCTGGGCGGCCTGGCGGCGCTGGGTCAAAGCCGCCTGACGGGCCGCCTGCGCCGGGGCCTGAGGCCACTGCCGCGCCGCTACCTCCTGGGCTGCGGGGCCCTTTTCGTCTTCTACATGGCGTCGTTCTACCTGGCCATCGGCCTGGCCCATGACCACCAACAGACCCTGGAGATCGGCCTCGTCAACTACCTATGGCCAGCGCTGACCGTCCTGCTTTCGCTGCCGCTCTTGGGGCAGAAGGCCCGCCCCACCCTGCTGCCGGCCACGCTGTTGGCCCTGCTGGGCGTGGCCCTGGTGCTGACTCAAGGCGTCGGGCTCTCATGGGGCGCCGTCCGCCAGAACGTGACCGGCAACCCGACGGCTTACGTCCTGGCCCTGGGCGCAGCGGTCTCCTGGGCCCTCTACTCCACACTCACCCGTCGCTGGGCCGGCCCAGACAGCCCGGGGGCGGTGCCGGTCTTCCTCGCCGCGGCCGGCGGCGCTTTCCTGCTGCTGCGCCTGGGGTGGGTGGAGCGGACGGTCTGGAGCAGCCGCGCTGCGGCCGAGACGCTGTTCCTGGCCCTGGCCACATCGTTGGCCTACGGCCTTTGGGATGCGGCCATGCGCCGGGGCAACATTATCTTGGTGGCAGCCTGCTCCTACTTTACCCCGCTCATCTCCACCTTGGTCAGCTGCCTCTACTTGGGCGTCCTCGCCGGCCCGCGGTTGTGGGTTGGGGCCGCGCTTCTGGCGGTCGGCTCCCTGGCTAGCTGGGCCTCCCTGCGCCGTTGAGGCAAGGAGGGGCAGCCGTCTCCCCCTGCCCGCTGCCCCTCTTTCCCCCGCCTGCGAAGGGCAGCCGCCAGCCTTGACACAAGGACCTCCCCATGGTAAGATATGCCCGCTGTTAGCACTCTCTATCTTCGAGTGCTAACCGTCTGATTGGCGAGGAAGAACAGCATGGCTGACGAACTCAGCGAGCGACAGCAGAAGATACTGGCCCGAGTCATTCAGGACCACGTGCTCACGGCCCAGCCGGTGAGCTCCAAGGCCATTGCCCAAGACACGGAGCTGGCCGTGAGCCCAGCCACCGTGCGCAACGAGATGGCCTACCTGGAGCAGATCGGCCTGCTTACCCACCCCCACACCTCCGCCGGGCGCGTGCCTACGGACCAGGGGTACCGATACTTTGTGCACCACCTGATGGGCTCAGTGCAGTTGCCGGTGGCCGAGCGGCGCACCATCCGCCACCAGTTCCACCAGTCCCGCCCTGAAGTGGACCAGTGGATGCAGCTCTCCGCGGCCATCTTGGCCCGGGCCGGCCGAAGCGCCTCCGTCATCACCGCACCCAAGGCGTCGGCTTCCCGCTTCAAGCACCTGGAGATGATCTCCACCCGCGAGACTCACGTCTTGCTGGTGCTGGTGTTGGAGGGCGGCATCGTCCGCCAGCAGGTGCTGGTGCTGAGCCAACCGGCCGAGCAAGAATGGCTGAGCACGTGCGCCAACCAGCTGAACGACCTGCTCAAGGGCTTGTCGGCCGGCGACATCCAGGCCAAGCTCCCGGCCATGTCAGCCTTCGAGCAGCAGGTGGTCTCGCTGGTGGCCAGTACCATGGAGCAGTACGATGCCCGGGGCATGGGCACCGTCTACCACGCCGGCGTGGAGGAGATCCTGAGCCAGCCGGAGTTCAGCGAAGCCGAAGGTGTGCGCCACGTCTTCCGCATCCTGGAGGAGGGGACGGTATTGCTGGCGCCCATCTTCGAAGAAGCGCTGCGCGCCAGCGGCGTGCAGGTGCTCATCGGCGGCGAAGGCCGCTGGGGCGAGCTCAGCGAGGTCAGCGTCATCCTCTCTCGCTACGGCAACGTGGAGCAAGCGGCCGGCGTGCTGGGCCTGGTGGGGCCGGTGCGCATGTCGTACCCTCGGGCCGTCTCTGCCGTGCAGTTCGTGGGCGCCCTGCTCAGCGATCTGATAGAGGAGTTCTACCCAAGTTGAGCAGCACGCAAAGCAACAGCCAAGGAGAGTCTACAGTGGCTGATTCCGACCGACACCCAGAGCCTACCCCCCCCGAGGCCGAGCCCCGCCCTGCCGACCAGGCGCCTCCCCAGGCTGCCAACGACCCGCTGCAGCAGCTCCAGGCCGAGGCTGAGGCCGCTCAGGCCAAGGCCAACGAGTACCTGGACCAATGGCGGCGCACCGCGGCGGAGTTCTCCAACTACCGCAAGCGCAAGGAGAAGGAGCAGGCCGAGACCAGCAGAGAGGCCAACGCCCAGCTCATGGCCCGCATTCTGGCGGTCCTAGATGACTTC
>JAAYZY010000042.1 GCA_012514615.1 Chloroflexota bacterium
CCAAGCCCACTGTGAGGGACGGGCGCCGTTCGGGCTGGGGACAATGGCCCCATCCGCGCCCACCGTCACCCCCACCAGCTCCACGCAGCCTGTATCCACCTCTGCCGGGTGATCCATCACCTCGAAGACTCGCTCGGCGCCGGCCAGCGCGGCCAGCACGGTGTTTAGCTGGTTGCTGAACTGCTGGACCGGCATGCCCACTTGCCGCGAGTACTGCAGGAACGCCGCCAGTGAGCCGATGTCGAATCGTCCCCACACCGCGAGCAAGCCGCCCACCAGGGCCGTGGCCGCGTAGGCGATGTTGTTGAGGTTGCCCATGATGGGGAAGATCACCCCAGCGTAGAAGTTGGCGCTGGTGGCCGCCTGTCGATAGGCTTCGTTGCGCTGGCGGAACTCGCGGTTGGCCGAGCCCTCGTAGCCGAACACCTTGACCACCTTGAGCCCTTCCACCAACTCTTCGATGTAGCCATTCACGTGGCCCAGGTCGCGCTGCTGATCCCGAAAGTAGACGCGGCTCTTGCCCCCGATCTTGCCCATGATGAAGACCATGAGCGTCAGCACCGCCAGGGTGACAAGGAACAGGATCGGGCTCAGCACCAGCATCATGGTCACGGCGCCGACGAAGTTGATGGCGCTGGAGATGAGCTGCACCACACTCTGCTCGAAAGCCAGCTGCACGTTGTCGATGTCATTGGTGTAGCGGCTCATGAGCTCGCCGTGGGTGTGGCCGTCGAAGTAACGCAGCGGCAGGCCCTGCATCTTGGTGAAGAGCTCACGACGCAACGTGTTGGAGGTGCGCTGCGCCACGTTGATCATCAGCCTGCTCTGGCCGTAGGCAGCGGCCACGCCCACGAGGTAGATGGCCCCCAGGGTCAGCAGGCCTCGGGCCAAGCCGTCGAAGTCCCCGGGCAGGATGTAGTCGTTGATCAGCGGCTTCAGGAAATAGTTGCCAGCCAACATGCCGGCCGAGCTCGTCAGCATCAGGGCCACCACCAACGCCAGCGTCCAGCGTCGGTTCTTCAGGTAGCCCAGCAGGCGCAGCGCCACTTTGCGGGTATCTTTCGGTTTCTCGAAGTGCATGCGCGGGCCGGGGCCGCCGCGGGGTCCGCTTGGCGCTCGCATGGGCTGGCCGCTTGGCCTTGGCACGGGTTTGGAATCGTTCATCGCGCCAGCACCCCTTCTTGCTGTGATTGGATGATCTCCTGGTAGACCGCGTTGCTGGCCAACAGGGTCTGGTGGCTGCCGACGCCGATCACCTTGCCATCATCCAGCACCACAATCTTGTCAGCGTCGCGCACCGAGCTGATGCGCTGGGCGATGACGAAGACGGTGGCGCTGGCCAGGTTGCCGCGGAACGCTTCGCGGATGCGGGCCTCCGTGGCCGAGTCCACCGCGCTGGTGCTGTCGTCCAGAATCAGGATCTTGGGCCGCTTGAGCAGAGCGCGGGCGATGCACAGCCGCTGCTTCTGCCCGCCGGAGAGGTTCACCCCGCCTTGGCCGAGCTCCGTATCGTAGCCTTCGGGAAACGACATGATAAAGTCGTGGGCCTGGGCATCGCGGCAGGCAGCCTCGATCTCTTCCTGCGTGGCCTCCTCCCGCCCCCA
>JAAYZY010000414.1 GCA_012514615.1 Chloroflexota bacterium
GAAGGCGCCTTCCTCCACCACATTGCGGATGCCTCGGAGCACCTCCTGGCGGCCAGCATGCTTCAGCAGGTAGCCGGAGGCGCCGGCCTTCAGCAGCGGGAGCACGAAGTGCTGGTCCTCATACTGGGTGAGCACCAGAATGTGCACCTGCGGGTGCTCTCCCTTGATCATCGCCGTGGCTTCCAGGCCATCCATGTTGGGCATGGCGATGTCCATCACCACCACGTCGGGCTGTAGCTCGCGCACCTTGGCGATGGCTTCCAGCCCATCGGCTGCCTCACCGACCACCTCGATCCCCTCCTGGCGTTCCAGGAGCGAGCGCAGACCCTCCCGCAAGATGCGGTGGTCATCCACCAGCAGAACGCGGATGTCGGTCATGGGCGACCCTCCGGCAAGGGGACGTAGATCGACAGGGTGCTGCCCTCGCCTACGGCCGAATGGACCTCCAGCCGGCCACCGAAGAGCTGCACCCGTTCGGCCATCCCCAACAAGCCCAGGCCCCGTCGGGGGTCTGAGCTGTGTACGATCTCCTGCATATCGAACCCGATGCCATCATCCTGTACAACAATGTGCAGGCGGTGGTCTTCCCTGGCCAGCCCGATGTGGACGTTGCGGGCCCCCGAGTGGCGCAGGATGTTGGTCATGGCCTCCTGCATCACCCGGAAGAGTGCCGTCTCCATCTCCGGCGGCAGCCGTTCCAGGCTCTCGCCCTCTTCCACCGTGACCCGGATCCCCTGCGGCTCCAGGCGGGTCTCGGCCAGCCAATAGACGGCCGGCACCAGGCCCAGGTGGTCCAGCAGGCTGGGACGCAGATCGTAGATCAGCTTGTGCAGGCCTTCCAGCGTCTGGGTGGTGAGGCTGCGGATGCGCTCCAGGGCCTGTCGACTGCTGTCGTTGCAGTTGCCTTCCTCCATGGCCCCCTCCACCTCGTAGAGCAGGGCCGTGAGGACTTGGCTGGTCTCGTCGTGCAGCTCGCGAGCGATCCGTTTGCGCTCTTCTTCTTGGGCGCCAATGACCTTCTGCAGCAGTTCGCCGCGCAGGCGTTCCTTGCGCTGAACCTCGGCGTACAGGCGGGCGTTTTCCACAGCCACGGCGATCTGATCCCCCACGGCGTTGAGGAACTCCCGGTCCTCCGGGCTGTAGTCTCGCCGAGCGCGGTTGCCGATGCACATGCTGCCCAGCACCTGTCCCTTGGCAGACAGGGGCACGTGCACCAGTGACCGCAGCTTGTCTTTGGCCAGGGCTCGGGACCGCGAGCGGTTGAACTGCCGCAGGTCTGGGATGACAACCATCTTGCCCGTCTGCACCACGCCGCCGCAATCTCCTTCCAGCAGGCCCAGGCGGGAGACCAGGCGGGCGCTGTCGGGGGTCAGGCCGTGCAGGGCTTTGAGCTCCAGGCCGCCTAGCTGCTCGCTGACCAAGAAGATGGCCGCCACGTCCATGCGATCCATCTCCACCACGCGATCCAGGGCCCGCTGGAGCACCTCTTCCAGCTCCAGGCTGCGGCTTACGGTGCGGGCCAGGGCGTTGAACGCCGAAAGCTGCTCGTTTCGACGCACTAGCGTCTCTTCCAACTGCCGCTGATCGGTGACGTCTCGGCGCATCTCGATGACGAAGGCGATCTCGCCGGTGCAGTCC
>JAAYZY010000043.1 GCA_012514615.1 Chloroflexota bacterium
GCTGGACGTGATGGAGGTGGAGCCTCTGCCGGCCGACGCGCCGCTGCGGGAGTTCGACAACGTGACGCTGACGCCCCATGTCTCCGCCAACTCGGAAGAGGGCGTGGCCGAGCTCTACCGTACGGCCTGCCGCATTGCCAAGGATGTGATGGCCGGCGTCTGGCCGCCAGAGGTGGTCAACCCCCAGGTGGAAGGACGCGCGCGGGCGGCCTTCTGCCGATGAATGCAGAGGAGGAGAGCTGATGAGGACACTGGTCACCGGCGGCAACGGCCGCGTGGGTCTCTACGTGCTGCGGGAGCTGTTGGCGGCGGGCCACGAGCCGGTCTGCTACAGCCACACCCCGCCTCTGGAGCCCAGGGCCGGCTTCATGCAGGGCGACATCATGGACCTGGAGCGGCTGCGCTGGGCCAGCCAGGGGATGGAGGCGATCATCCATCTGGCGGCGGTGCCTGGGCCCGGCCGCACTACGCCGCAGCGCCACCTGGAAGTCAACGTCATCGGCACGGTGCATGTGCTGGAGGCGGCAGTGGCCCAGGGGGTGCGCAAGGTGATCTTCGGCTCGTCGGGGGCGGCGTTGGGCTTCAGCTTCCAGCGGCAGCGCTTGGTCCCGCGCTACTTCCCGGTGGATGACGCCCACCCGGCTGAGCCGCAGGACGAGTATGGCCTGAGCAAGCTGTTGGCTGAGCTGACCTGCAAGCGCTACTCCGACGCCTGTGGCCTGCAGACCATCGCCCTGCGCATCAACCATGTCTGGCTGTTCGACCGGCCGGGGGCGGAGCTGGCGGTGTGCTCTGGCAAGACGCCCTATACCGACCTGGATGGCTTGTGGAGCGCCTACCGCCGCTACATCGAGGACCGCGACGAGACGGAATGGCCCCAACCCGGGCCGCCATCGCCGCGCCACAATTTGTGGGCCGTCACCGACGCCCGCGACACGGCCCAGGCCTTCCGCCTGGCGCTGGAGAACGAGACGATCCGTCACGACGTGTTCCTCATCAACGGCGATGAGAGCAGCGCCCTGACGCTCAGCCGCGAGTTGGCCGCCCGCCACTACCCCGAGACGCCGCTCCAGGCCCCGCTGGAGGGGTTCGCCCCGCTCATCTCCAGCGCCCGTGCCAGGCAAGCCTTGGGCTACGCGCCGCGACACTCGTGGCGGCACAGCGACTTCGCCGCCTGGCTGGCCGGGTAGAGGGCGAGGCAGGCCAGAGGCCAGATCGGGGCCGGAGCGGCCCTGCAAGACCGTTACGGGCAAGGGGGATCGCGGAGCGATGACCAAGAAAGTGGTGACCTTTGGCGAGATCATGATGCGCCTATCGCCGCCGGGCTTCCTGCGCTTTGGGCAGGCGCGCTCCTTTGAAGTGATCTACGGCGGCGGCGAGGCCAACGTGGCTGTCTCTCTGGCCAACTTCGGCGTGGCGGTGGACTACGTAACCCGCCTGCCCCAGAACGACCTGGGCGACGCCTGCATCCAGTTTCTGCGGCAGTATGGCGTGGGCACGAAGAAGATCGTGCGCGGCGGCGACCGACTGGGCATCTACTTCCTGGAGAACGGGGCCATGCAGCGGGGCAGCAAGGTGGTCTACGACCGCGCCGGCGCCTCCATCGCCACGGTGGAACGGGGGATGATCGACTGGCGGCGCGTCTTCGCCAACGCCGACTGGTTCCACTGGACCGGCATCACCCCGGCCATTGCCGCGGGCACGGCCGAAGTCTGCCTGGAGGCGGCCCAGGTGGCCCGGGAGATGGGGCTGACCGTCTCTTGCGACCTGAACTATCGCAAGAACCTGTGGAAGTGGGGCAAGAAGGCCGGCCAGGTGATGCCCGACCTGGTGGCCCAGTGCGACGTGGCCATCGGCAACGAGGAGGACGCCGAGAAGGTCTTCGGCATCAGAGCGCCCCAGGTGGATGTGCAGGCCGGCAAGGTGGAGGCCGATCAGTATCTCTACGTCTGCCAGGCGCTGCACCAGCGGTTCCCCAACCTGAAGACCATCGGCATCACGCTGCGGGGCTCCATTTCCGCTAGCCACAACACCTGGTCGGGGGTGCTTTGGCGCGAGGGCGCGTTCTTCCAGGCCCCCCTGTTCGACGTGACCCACATGGTGGACCGGGTAGGCGGCGGCGACGCCTTCGCTGCCGGCCTGATCTATGGGCTGCGCACTTACGGCGGCGACCTACAGCGGAGCCTGAACTTCGCCGTGGCCGCTTCGTGTCTCAAGCATTCGATCTTCGGCGACTTCAACCTGGTAACGGTGGACGAGGCGGAGAAGCTCATGGGCGGCGACACGTCGGGCCGCGTCTCCCGCTGAGCGGGGGCGCCTGGGTCGGCAGACTGACCTGAAGGAGAACCAGAATGGCGCGCTTCGATCGCATGACGGTGCTGAACAAGATGGTGGAGCTAGGTCTGGTGCCGGTCTTCTACCACCAGGACCTGGAGGTGGCCAAGCAGGTGGTGGGTGCCTGCTCGGCTGGCGGGGCCAAGGTGGTGGAGTTCACCAACCGCGGCGACTTCGCCCCCCAGGTCTTCCTGGAGCTGGCCCAGCACGTGGCCAAGACCGACCCCACCGTCATCTTGGGCGTGGGGTCGGTGGTGGATGCACCCACGGCGGCGCTCTACATCGGCCATGGAGCCAATTTCGTGGTGGGGCCGCTGCTGAACCCAGAGGTGGCTCGGCTGTGCAACCGGCGCAAGATCCCCTACGCCCCCGGCTGCGCCACCGCCTCGGAGATCGCCCAGGCCGAAGAGCTGGGCGTGGAGATCGTCAAGGTCTTTCCCGGCGAATGCGTAGGCGGCCCAGATTTCGTCAAGGCGGTGCTGGGTCCCTGCCCGTGGACGCGCATCATGCCCACCGGCGGGGTGGACGCCACAGAAGAGAGCTTGCGGGCTTGGTTCCAGGCCGGCGTGGCGGCGGTGGGCATCGGCTCCAAGCTCATCA
>JAAYZY010000415.1 GCA_012514615.1 Chloroflexota bacterium
CGGGAGTCGGCCAGGATCTGCACTTGGCCCGACTGCACCATGTAGAAGGCATCGCCGGCGCTGCCTTCGGCGAAGACCAGCTCGCCGGCAGGCACGTGGCGGGCCAGCAGGCGGCCAGCCGTCGCTCGCAGCGCCTCTTGGGGCAGCTCGGCGAACAGCGGCACCCGCCGCAGCATCTCCACCGCGGTGGAGCGATCGCGCAAGCTCAGGGGCGTGCGCAGGTCTTGGCTCAAGGCCTGACGCAGACCGGGGTATTGGCTCACCACCTGCTGGAAGCCCTCGCTCTCCAGCGCCCAGACGGTGGTCTTGCCGGCGCTGCGCACCACTTGGGTCAGGGGCCGCCCGCTCAAGAGCGCCATCTCGCCGAACGAATCGCCGGCACGCAGTTCCTGGCGATCGCAGCCCTCGGCGCCGGCCTCAGCGGTCAGCTCCAGCAGACCCTCTTCCACCACGCAGAAGCAGCTCCTGGGCGAGGTGGCGTTGCAGAAACAGACACCCTCATCCAGCTCCAGCGGAATCAGTTGCTCGGCCAGGGCCCGCAGTTCGGCTTCGCCCACCCCACCGAACAGGCTCAGCGGGCGCAGGCGGGTCTCCACCAGGTAGTCGGTGAGCGCGGCCAGGCGGCTGCCCAGCGCCTGGCTGAGCTTCACGCCCAGGGCCGGCGACGCCGCCACCAGATCCCCCACATCCGAGGCCGACAGGACCCAAAGGGCCAGTTCCGAGACAGCTTCAGCCGTGGTCCCTCGAGGCTGCCGCAAGAGCGCTCCCACCTCGTCCAGCAGGCTCCCCGCCCCCAACGTGGCGATGGGCGCCATCTGTGCATCCCGCAAGCGCACGCTGCCCTCAGCGATGAGGTACAGCGCCTCGCTAGGGTCGTCTCGCCGGAAGATGGTCTCACCCTTGTGGACATGCTCCAGGCGCATCAACCTGCCGATGGCCTCTTGTTCTGCGGACGTCAGCTCGCCGAACAACGGAGCTTTCGTGATCCACTGCATTTTCGCGCTGCTCATAATCCTCCACCCAGACATGTCTGTGTTAGTACGGCCAAGAAGCGAGAGAGCCTGCCCTTCCTCTTACCCCCCGGTAGGGGTCGGGCCACGCTGCTGAAACACCACCTGCCAGGTCACTGACCTGCTCCCTGCGGGGCACCCTGCCGTCAGCGCATCGGAATACAGATCGCTGACCACGTCCCCGCCGCCATCCTGCAGGACCACAACCCGGTAGTCCCCAGGATGCTCCATGACCGCATCGGCAAACCCTTCTCCCCGCTCGGGCTGGAAGCCGGTGAAGATCGCTCCACCACCCTCAGCCCAGTCCACCCGCAGGCGGATGCCGGGGAGACCTTTCCCATCTTCTCTACGTACGATAACCTGTATCTGCCCTGGTGCCTCCTCTGGTCGGCATTCTCTGCGTCGTTCCACCAATTGATAGGTCAGCGAGGGCGTCGGTGTTGGTGTGCTGGTGGCCCAAGCCGCTTGGGCTGTGGCCGTCATCTCGGCCGCCGCCGTTGGCGGCGGTGTGGGGGTGCGAGTGGGAGTCGGCGGTTCCGCTGGCAGGTGAACCAGCATCTCGGTGGTGCTGGCCCCCAGGGCATGGCTCAGGCGCACGAGCTGGCGCAGCGTCCGCTGGTCTTGCCCTGCTTTCAGGTAGGCTTGCGTCAGCGCAACCACCAGGTCGGCGGCATGCTCGCCGGGCCGGGCAAGGTGAGCCAACCGCTCGCGGGCCAGATCCAGGTCCCCGTCATGGTCGAACGCTTCAGCGATGAGGATCAGATACCCCTCACGCTGAGCTGGCGCCAGATCCTGCGGCGCGCTGAGGGCCAACTCCCCCGGCCAGACCTCCCAGGCCAGGTACAGCGCCGCAGCCAGGCCCAGGCCCAGGCCCAGGCTCAACAGCGAGACCCAGACCAGGGCCCTCCGCCCGATCATGACCATCCGTTTCCCTCAGCCCACTCCCTGATGTCCCCCCAGAATTGGTGCTCTCTGCGCGTGTGCCTAGAAGGTGCGTTGGTAAACCACTTCATACACGTAGTGGAAACAGGCGAACAGATACGAGTGACTCTCCAGATCGGCGCGGCAGCTATCGGCATCGGGGTGCGGCTTGCAGTTGCAGTAGCCAGCATCCCACATCAGGTCGAAGGGTGGCCAGCCGGCGTCCATGCCCCGCGACAACTCGCCGATGCGGTTGCCGGCCTCATCCACGATCTCCACCTGGCCGCCGCCCCCTTTGTAGGTGTCGTACTGCACCGCGCCCGGCCCCTTCTCCCCCGTTGCTTTGATCTGGTTGGTCCAAACCTCGCGCACCAGAACGCCGTTC
>JAAYZY010000416.1 GCA_012514615.1 Chloroflexota bacterium
GCAGACTGCCGCCGCGGCGACCATCTTCCTGCTCTGGGTCCTGGTCTGGCCGGGCGGGCCTCGCTTCCCCGGCTACGAGGCCCTGGCCCTTCTGGTGCCCCTGGCCTTGGCGGCCCTCTACCCGCCGGTGATCCAGCGTCTGTTGAACCGGCTGCTTGGGCTGCTGGGAAGGCCGGCCATCCGGCTGGAGCTGGGCTACCGGCAGGTGTTGGCGCTCTACGGGCTGCACCTGCTGGCCCGGCTGGTGGTGGGGCTGGGCTTCTTCCTGTTCGCCCGCGCCCTGCACCCCTTCCCGTGGTCGGCTCTGCCGGCGCTCATCGCCACCTTTGCCGGCGCATGGGTGGTAGGGTTCGCGGTCTTCTTCGTGCCCTTGGGCCTGGGCGTGCGCGAAGGGGTGATGACCTCCCTGCTCACGCTCTTTTGCCCGCTGCCGGTGGCGACAGCCATCGCCCTGGGCTTTCGGGTTTGGGTGGCCCTGCGCGATCTGGCGCTGGCCCTGGCCGCCGGCGCGCTCCTGAGGGTGATGCCTGGGCAGCAGCGCCCCCTGACCGGTGAGGGCTAGCCCAACTCGTCCTTCCTTGGGAGAACAGATTGACAACCCAACCAACGCAGCCGCTCCCCAGAACCGATGACGTGGTCGGCGCCCTGGACCTCTCGCCGGGCGCCCTGGACCGCACCATCGCGCGCCTGGCCTTGCCCTCGGTGGTGGAGAATGTGCTCATCACCACCATCTTCATGGTCAACTCCCTCTTCGTCGGTTGGCTGGGCGACCCTGGCGCCCTGGCCGCCGTGGGGGTGGCCGGCATCCTCACCTGGGTCCTGAGCGCCCCGTTCGATGCCCTGGGCATGGGCATTGTGCCGATCGTGGCCCGGGCCTGGGGCCGCAACGATCTGCAGAGCGCGCGCCACGCCGGGGCCCAGGCCATCTCCCTAAGCCTGGTCTTGGGGGTGGCCATGGTGGCGCTGATCTGGCCCTTCACAGACTGGCTCTTCCGCCTCATGGGGTTGGAGCCGCATGTGGTACAGATCGGCGGCGACTACATGCGCTGGGTGCTCACCACTTCGTGGATCAGCATGCCGCTCATCGTCTTCAACGCCATCATGCGTGGGACCGGCGACACCCGCACCCCCATGTGGATCACCGGCAGCATGAACATCTTCAACCTGATGGTGGCCTACCCGCTGATCTTCGGCTTGGGCCCGATCCCGTCCATGGGTCTGGTGGGCGCGGGGATGGCTACCGCCATTGCCCGCTTCTTCGGCAGCGCGCTGGCGCTCACGGTCCTGTTGCTCGGCTGGTCGGCCATCCGCATCCCCTGGCGCACCGCCCTGTGCTGGGACGGAGCGCTGGTGGCCACCATGGTGCGCTTGAGCCTGCCCGCGGCTGGCGAGCAGCTCATCCAGCGCACCGGTTCCATGATCTACACCCGGGTCATCGCCGCCTTGGGCACCGTGGCCCTGGCCGCCCATCAGATCGGCGTCCGCATCGAATCGTTCTCCTTCAACCCCGGCTATGGCATGGCTTTGGCAGCCAGCACCATGGCTGGCCAGGCCCTGGGCGCCGGCCGCCCCGACCTGGCCGAGCGGAGCATCAAGCGCACCACCTTCTTCGCTGCGGTGGCCATGAGCGCCCTGGGCATCGTGTTCCTCTTCTTCGGTCCGCGCATGGCCGGCGTCTTCGGGGTCACCCCGGAGGTGCTGTCGCTGGCCGGACTCATCATCCAGATCAGCGCCCTGGAGCAGCCAGCCCTAGCGGTGAGCGGCACCTTGGCTGGGGGGATGCGCGGGGCCGGCGACACCCGCACCCCCATGCTGGTCAACGCTGTGGGCACGCTCGTCTTCCGTCTGCCCATCGTCTACCTCACCGGCATCGTCCTGGGCTGGGGTCTGCCCGGCGTGTGGGTGGGCACCGCCGTGGACTGGACCCTGCGCGCGGCCATGATGGCTTGGGTCTTCCGGCGCGGCCACTGGAAGGCGGTGCACGTCTAGCAGGCTGGCTCCCCCAGCCACTGAGTCGCCGCAACCACCTGGAACCGTTCTTGCAGAAACTGCCCACCAGGTGCCCCTGCCCGATGCGGACTTGCCGCGCGCCCGGCGCGGCCTCCCAGCGTCACTGTCCGCCGCCGGCATCGTTGCCGTGGAGGGGCTTTCATGCTATAATGTGCCCCTTGAAAGGGCCGCGGAGAGAGCGAGAACACCCGATGGAACCGACCACAGACGAGACCCACAACCAGGACCCCCTGCCAGAGGGTGCGCCGCGGCAGGCTGCGGTGGAAACGGACCCTCTGGCCCAGGTGGCGGCAGAGGCTGCGGCGAGCCAGTGGGCCGCAGCGAGGGCCCTCCTGCACAACCTGCTGAGCCATCAGCCCGACTGCACCGAGGCCTGGGTCTGGCTGGCCGCGCTCTCCGACAACACCTGGGAGGCGGTTGCCAGCCTTTCTCGCGCCCTGGAGTTGGAGCCGCGGCACCACCTGGCTCGCGCTGGCTTGCGCTGGGCCCAAGAGCGCCTGGACAGCGGGGAGAGCATGAAGCCCATGGAGGCGCCCTTTGCCCGGCGGCTGTTGGCCCGCGCCCCCCAGACCCCGCCGCCTGCCCCCACGCCGGAAGCCGCCCAGCCCTCTGCCCCGGCTGAGCCCGCGCCCCACAGGCCGCAGCGCTCCGGTTGGCTGGGACGAGGGGCGCTGGTGCTAGGGACGGCCGTCTTGCTGGGGATTGTGGTGCTGCTGGGGAACCCGTTGACCGCCAACCACAACGACCCCTCGATCGGCCCTGTGCCAGTGGCGACGACGCCGGCCCCGCCCGCCCCGTTGCCCCCCACCCCCACGCCCCCGGCCAGCCAGTGGGCGCTGCAACAGCAGAGCGCCGCCCAAGAGGCCGGCCAGGGAGGTCGCTGGGCCGAGGCGATCCCCTTGTGGGAAGAGCTGGTGGCCATGAACCCTGCTGACGCCCTGGCGCGGGAGTCGCTCTTGCAGGCCTACCTGCAGCAGGCGCGCACCCTGGTCTCCCAGGGCCTCCTGGACGAAGCGCTGCTGTACGTGGACCGGGCCATGGCCGTGCGGCCCAACGACGAACGGGTGCAGCGGGAACGGTTGGCTGCCCAGCTCTACATGGAAGGGATGCAGAACCACCAAGCCGCCGACTGGGCCGCCGCTGCCCAGGCGCTGCAGCGGGTCTTCGACATCGACCCGGCCTACCGCGATGTGGGCGACATGCTCTTCAGCGCCTATTTCAACCTGGGGCTGGCGCAGCGCGCTGCCGGCGAGCAGGAGGCAGCTCGAGGCGCGTTCGGCGACGCCCTGCGCATCCAGCCCGAAAGCGCTGAGGCGCAAGCCAGCTACGAGGAGATGGTGATCGCCCTCATCCCCACGCCTTCCCCCACGCCCGGCCCGGACAAGCGGATCGAGGTAGACATCTCCGAGCAACGGTTCTACGCCTACGAAGACGACGTGCTGATCCACAACTTCATCGCTTCCACCGGCAGCAATGCCAGCCCCACCGCCCCAGGCAACTACAGCGTGCTGGACAAGATCCCCATGGCCTACGCCAGCACCTGGAACCTGCAGATGCCCTACTGGATGGGCATCTACTGGTCGGGCGGCCTGGAAAACGGCATCCACGCCTTGCCCATCCTCTCCAGCGGTCAACTGCTGTGGGATGGCTACTTGGGCCAGCGCGTGTCGTTCGGGTGCGTCATCCTGAGCACGGAGGCGGCGGAGATCATCTACAACTGGGCAGATGTCGGTACACCGGTGATCATTCGATACTAAAGTCGGGCCGTCGCCCGGACGCGGGCTTGCGCAGCAGCGCAGCAGCCGACGGCCGCCCGAGCAAGACTCCCCTCTAGGAGATGGAGCATTCCATGGACCTGACTGAACTGGCGCAGACGGTAGGATGGCTGGATGAGGCGCATCGCCGTGATCGCGAGCAGCTCATCCAGCTTCAACAGCGTGTGGAGACCCTGACCTCAGACCTGGTGGAGCAGAGCCGGCAGAACCGCGATCTGCAGGGTCGCCTGACCAACCTGCAGGCGCAGCTCTCCCGCTTCGACCGGCTGGAAGCAGCGCAAGAACAACTGCGCGACGAGGTCAAGCTGATGTTCCAGAAGCAGGGCGAGGAGTATCAGCAACTGCTGCGTGACAACCAAGCCCTGCGGCTGCGGGACCAGGAAGCGCAGGCCAAGGCCGTGGACGAGTTGCGCCGACGCGTGCAGGAGACAACGCAGTACAAGGAAGAGATCGCCATGGCCCGCTCGGAGATCGAGCGAGTGCACGGCAACCTGCAGAACGCCCGCCAGGAACAGGAGAAAGCTCGGCGCGCCGCCGAGGCCCAGGCCAAGTCGTTGGGCTTTTTGGAGGAGCAGCGCCGCCAAGATGCCCGGCGCATCAGCGACCTGATCACGCAGCAAGCCGAGATGCAGAAGAAGGTGGAGGGCTACGAGGCCCGCATTCAGGTTCTCAGCGACGGCACGCAGCGCCAGGATGAGCGCCTCATCACCCTGTGGAAGCAGCGAGATGACCTCAAGGGTGAGCAGAGCCGGGTGATGGAGAAGCTCATGCTGGCCGACCAAGAGCGAGAGCGCCGCTTCGCCCACCAAGCCGCCGACGTGGCCGACTGGAGCAAGCGGCTGGAAGAGTTCGCCCTGCGCTTGCGGCAGTTCGGCGAGCAGTATGAACAGGGCCGTCGCGCCCTCACGGCCTTGGAGACCCTCAGTGCAGAGCTGCGCCAAGAGCAGGCCCAGGTGGCCGAGCTGCAGCGGCTAGCTGAAGAACGTCAGCGCAAGCAGTTCGAGGAGTTCAACGCCGAACAGGAGCGGCGTTGGCAGCGGGAGAGCCTGCGTTGGGATCAGTTGGCCGAGCAACAGGAGCGGATCAAGGCCGAGGCCGACCTGCGCATGGCCGAAATCGAGAAGCTTCTCAAGCGGGCCAACAGCCAGATCCGCGCCTTGTGGGACCTGCAGGAAGCCTACATGACCCACCAGAAC
>JAAYZY010000417.1 GCA_012514615.1 Chloroflexota bacterium
CTCGGTGAGCAGCCCTACGCAGCCACGGATGGCCTGATTGCCCGGACCGACCTCGTGGCCACAGACCCAGGCCCGGCCGGCGCTAGGCCCGACCAGCCCGGCCAGCAGGCGGACAGTGGTCGTCTTCCCGGCGCCGTTGGGCCCCAGAAAACCGAAGACCTCTCCCTGGGCCACATCCAAAGAGAGGCCGTCCACCGCCAGCACGTTGCCAAACGCCTTGCTCAGACCTTCAGTTCGGATCATCGGCTATCCTTTGGCGCAACACCTATCTCCCCACTGGACCATTGTAGCACGGCTCTGCGGCTCAGTCAATGCGCCTCCCGCCGCCCCAGGCGCTACTGGACCCCTTCCCAGTCGGTGATGGTGACGGGCACGCCGGCTGGCCCCCAACGCTTCAGCCACTGGGCATCGTCGGGGTGGATGCGGATGCAGCCGTGCGACGACGGGTAGCGGCCCAAGGCCTCCAGGTCTTGGTAGACCGGCGTCCCGTTCTCGATGGTGTAGGGAGAACTGTGAATGAGGATGGAGCCCTGCGCCCGGAAGAGGTACCAGGCATCGTCGGCATAGAGCCCCTCGGCAAAGAAGGTACCCCAGTAGGCGCCCACCTCGCCGCTCCAGGCCGGCGTGCGGTAGCCGTCAGGGATGCCGGTGCTGCAGGGGATGGTCCTGATTTCCTGGCCCCCTTCGTAGACGTGCATCAGTTGCGCCGCCTGGTCCACCACGATGAGACGATCTTCGCTCACGGCGTAGCTGGGCAGCGGATCACGAGCCGCCGCCGCTTCCACCGACCGAGCCTCTTGCGGAGTGGCGGTCGGCGCGGGGGACTGGCCCTCGGCAGCAGGCGCAGCCTCGGCCGGCACCACCACACTCACCGTAGGCAAGGGAGCTGGCGTCCATGTGGGCTGGGGCGTGCGGGTGGGCTGGGGCGGCAGCGGCTGAGGGCTACAGGCAGCCGCCAACCACGCAGCCAAGAGCAGGCAGATGCGCCAAGCCCACCACCCGGAACGAGCCTCGCTATGGCCAAGAGGCTTCGCGCCCCCACACCTTCTGGTCAGAGGAATCAAACAAGCCGCCTCCTCAAGGAGATGGCCGAAGTATGCCCCAAAGTGGCGTTTCTCGCAAGATACCCCTAGGGAGCGCGGAGGCCAGGGCAAGGTAGGTCCAGCCCCTGCCGGTGGGCGCCCCCTCCCAGTGGGGGGAGAGCGCCCGCTCTACACGGCGTCGGCCAGCGCGGCCTCTTGCAGGGCGGCCTGGGGCGCCGGGCGCATCTCTACGCCGGCATCGGCGAAGACGTACTCGGGCCATCTGCCCTGCAGGCTCTCCTTGAACAAGACGGCGTCGGTCTTCCGCCCCACCAGCCATTCCGCCACACGGACCCCTTTGGCTTTGGGCAAGGGGGCGAACGGGTTGGCCAGCACCTCTGGCGGAAGGATAGCTCCATCGTCCACCTTCACCGTCACCAACCCGAAGTAGGGGGCCTCGCCGAAGTGGGGGCTGAGTTCCCTAGCCATGGTCTGGAGGGGGGGAGCGCAGCGGACCGAGGTGCGCGCGATAGGCTCATCGTGGATCAGCACGCGGCCCACGAAAAGCAACGCCTCACGGATGCGCCCCTCCAACCGCTGCGACCCCGCGTGGGCCTTCTCCAGGTCGTGCCCCCGCAGCCGCACATCGGCCTCGATGAAGCGATAGCGGCCTGCGTCTCGCCCTGTCACCCAGGCCACTTCGGCCACCGATGGCTCTTCATCCAAGGCCGAGCGCACCTGGCCCAGCGTCTCAGCATCCAGCGACGCGTCCAGCAAGACACGCATGGCGTCACTGAGCAGGTCCCAACCGGTCTTGGCCACCAGCACCAGCACCACCACCAGGAGAGCGGCGATGCGATCCAGCGCCAGACCTAAGGGTTTGGGCCAGGACCACCAGCACCAGGGCTGACGATAAGACATGCACCCGAGACTCCTGAGCGTTGGCCATTAGCACCGGAGAGTTGGCCTGCCGCCCCACACGCATCTGGAAGTGGCTAAATGCCACTGGGATCACGGCGGGGGCAGCCATGCCGAGGAGCATCCAGGACTGCACCACTGGGGCCTCCGCTTCGGCGAACAGCGCTTCGCGGGCGATCTCGTAGCCGGTGAAGAAGATGAGCAGAGCCACAACGGCCGCGACCACATTCTCCACCTTGTACAGGCCGTAGGGGAACGCTCTGCTCTTGCGCTGAGAGATCTTCAGGCCCAGCACCACCGCCAGCGAGGCGGCCAAGTCCACCAGGTTGTGCACCATCTCAGCCGCCACAGCCAGGCTGCCCGAAGCTGAGGCGATGGTCAGGTTCAGCGCCGTCAACCCGACGTTCACGGCCACCGAATACCACCCCCAGCGCTCCAGGTTGATGGGACGCTGCAGCTCAGTTTCCAAACCGGCCTCCGGCGTAGTGCCAGAACGTCTCGCCGCGGTGCAGCCGCTGCCGCGCCTGCCCGCCTTCCTCCAGGGCCGCCAGAGTCTTCTGCACGTTCGCCGCCCCATAGCGGGCCAACGTGGTCAAGAGCTCAGGCTCACGCATGGGGTGCCGTCGGATGATCCCGATGACCGCCTCGGCCAGGATCTCCTCCCGCGGGAAGAAATCGCGCCTCTCGTTGGTCAGCGGCTGGGTACGGCCCAACTGGCAGTAGATGCAGTTGTAGTTGCACGTCTTGAAGGGGATGGGGTCCACCCCCAGCGACTGGCCCAACCGACGCGACGGTACCGGACCGTACACCGTTTGCTGCGCCGCCTCACGAAAGGGCCTGAGTTGCCCTGTGGGACGGCTCATTC
>JAAYZY010000418.1 GCA_012514615.1 Chloroflexota bacterium
CCAGCCAGTCGAACCCCTGATGGGCCAGGGCCTCCGCCACCAGGGTGCTCCCGGACATGAGCCAAGTGCCCACCGACACCTGCCCGGCCTGGAGCTTGCGTTTGACAGTGTTTGGACGCATGGAACCTCTCCTTGAGTGGGGATTCAGTTGCCTAGCGCGGAGCCGCGGTCTGGCGGCAGCTGAGGCACCTCCATTATAGCCCAACTCCCTCAGGTGTCAACACCCGTCAACAAGAGGAAAGAAGTTCTTGACAAGCCCCTCCCCTCTGTGATACCATTACGGTCGATGTGAAGGCGAATCAGGCCCATGGAGAGCACCCACGCATGTACCCCAAGAACGAGATCATGTTCCCGCACAAGAGCATCGCATCGCTGCGCATGCTGCGGGGGCCCGAATGGCAGGCGCTGGCGGACCGGGTTGCCAAGCTGCCGGAGACCGACGAGGAGAGCCTGGCGTTCTGCCTGATGCTCATCCGCATCTGCGAATGCCTAAACTGCGACCTGGGCAGCTACAAAGCCTCCCTGGGCTGCAACACCTGCGCTCGCCGCGCCGCTGGCTCCACCAAGGCTAACGATGCCGATCTGCTGGAGCAGTTCGCGCGGGCCCGGCAAGACGTGGCCCGCTACCTGCGGGACGGCATCCTCTGCATCCCCAGCGACGACGAGCTCCAGGGCAGCGCGGCCAGCGAAGAAGCCCTGCTGCACGAAGAAGCCGCCCTTTGAGCAGGCCCAGCGCCCTGCTGCACAGCCATGCGCAGCCGCAGACGAAGGGAACGAACCGTGGACTTTGAGACCATCGTGGCCGAAGCGCTGGCCCAGCTCCCTCTGGAGATCCAGCGGCGCATGGAGAATGTCCAGGTGGTCATCGCCGACTGGCCCACCCGTGCCGAGATGCGCCGCGCCGGCCTGGGGCCTCACCAGACCCTCTTCGGGCTCTACGAGGGCGTTCCCCTCACCGAGCGCACCAGCGGCTACCACCTCGTCCCGCCAGACAAGATCACCATCTTCGAGGGCCCCATTGCCGCCGCGTTCCGCAGCCCAGACGAGATGCGCGAGCAGGTGCGCCGTACGGTGCTCCACGAGGTGGGCCACCACTTCGGCATGGACGAAGCGCAGCTGCGGGCGCTGGACTACTAGCGGCGACGCAGTTCGGCCAGACCGGCCGCCGCCAGCAGGCGGTAGAAGCGCACCAGCAGCTCCACCTCCCGCATTCCAGACTCCATCTCCACCTGGTCCGCCACCTCTTGCAGGGTACGGTCACCGTCGGCCCAGTACTCGCTCAGGCTCAACAGGGCGCCCGCATGGGGCCGGTGTTCCTCCAGCAAGGTCTCGAACTCTCCCCAGGCCTCGGCCGGCAGCGCCCGCTGTAGCCAGGCGTGGTCTGCCGGGCCGCGGTAGAGACGACGGGGCGCCAACCCAGCGGCCTCCCGCTCCCAAGGGTCGTCGGCCGCCGGCGCCGGCGGCAAGCGCGGCAGGCCCAGCGCCGCCACATGGGGAGCCAACGCCGCCCGGGCCCGCTGCCCCTCCTGGGCGCACCAGGCCCGCGCCTCCCCCTGCCAGGCCCCCACCTCCTGGGCCAGCGCAGGCTCCAACCGTAGCAGCGTCGCCAGCGCAGCGACCTGCACCTCTTCCAGGTAGCGCAGTCGCCGCTGCAGCAACGCCCACCGATGCCCCAGGTCCTCCGCCGCGGGGGCAGCCAGGGCCGTCGTCAGCCCTTCCTGCACGGCGGTGGTCAGGCGCAGGCGAAAGCGGGCCATGGTTTCCAGACCTAACCAGCGGACCTCCGCAGGCTCGGCAGTGCCGATGAAGGCCGCGTAGGCTGCGGCCAACGTCGCCGCCCGGCCCAACATCTGCGGGTCGACGCGGTCAGGCGTATCCAGGGAAGTGTGGTAGAAGCGGTCGGGCCACTGGTTCAGCATGGGCATGGGCACACCCACAGTGGGGTCAGAGAAGATGTAGTGGTCACTGCCGCCGCTGAAGCCGGCGACGCCGTGGCGGAAGGCCGGCGCGCCCAGCAGGCCGAAGGTCCTCGCCTGTGGGTCCAGCAGATCGTCCCGCAGCCACTCCAACAGCTCCGGCGCCCACGAAGCCGCCGCGTCCGGCGGCCGCTCGATGAGGAACACGCTGCCGCACTGCTCGTGGGACTCGCCCACCATGTCCAGGTTCAGGCCGGCCACCATCTGGCTGATCTCCGCTTCGTGGGTGGCCAAGTAGGCGTAGCTGCCGGTCATCTCCGGCACCCACAAGAAGCGGATCCCTCGCTGCAGCGGCGGCAGCACGCCCTCGCTCAGCAGGCGGTGCAGGGCCAAGGCCGCTTCCAGCAGAGCCGCCGCGCCGGAGGCGTTGTCGTTGGCCGAAGGCCGCGGGTGACACAGGTGGGCCACCAACACCGTCTCGTCGGGGCCCTGGCCGGGCAAGAACGCCTCCAGCACGTGGAAGGCCCCCTTGTACAGGCGGCTGGCCACATGGGCGCGCACCCGCAGCGCCTGCCCCTGGGCCAGCGACGCCCGCAACGCCTGCCCCTGGCGCGGCGTCAGCACGAAGCCGAAACAGCGGGGCGTGTCGTCCGGGCCCCACCAGAAGGAGGTATACTGGCGGGCGTCCGGCAGGTCCGGTGGCTGGCGCACCGGCGGGGCGGCCCGCAGGCCGTCGTAGAGGATGCCCACAGCGCCCCGCCCGGCCACCGCCTGTCGGTAGACTCGGGCCACATCGCCGTCGGTGAGCACCACCTTGCCGAGCACGTCCAGGTCGGCGTAGTCTTCCGGCCGCTCACCCAGGCCTTGGGGCAAGACCACCTGGGCCTCACCGTGGAACGGCGCGCTGCGCTGCACCAGGGAGGTGGCGCAGGCGGCGAAGTCGGCCAGGCGCTGGGCCGGCCCGTCCGACGACAGTAGGTCCAGCCAAGCCTCCCGCACCGACCAAGCCGACTCCAGGAAGCGAGTCCAGAAGCTGGTTTCCCCGCCGTCGGCCCGGTAGCTCAACAGCCTGGTGCGGATGCCGGCCCCCTTGAGCAGGCGCTGGAGGTCCAGCGCCGCCTCCCGGAATCCAGGGCTGCCCTGTATGCGGTGGTGCCGAGAGAGATCGGCCGCCGCCTGCCATGCCCGGGCCCCCGAGGTCGCCCCAGCCGCCTGCTGCACCAGTTCGCCGATGGAACGCTGCACCGTTGCACCTCCTGCGGGTAGTGCGGCATCATAACACGCCCCGTTTGGGGCGTCAACCGTGCCCGCCGGGGGTTGGGCGCCTGCGCCTGCCCCCCTTGCATTCTTGGGGGGCGGGCATGACAGGGCATGGCAAGGCAAGCGGCCCAGCGATGATCGCTGGGCCGCCAAGAGCCACGACTGGTTGCGCGGGCTACCCGCTCAGGGCAGCCAGTAGCGTACGATGAGCTTGGGCCGCTGGGTGGCGTTGCTCCCCTCCGCGGCGCGGAAGCCGTACTCCACCTGGGCCTCCCCATCGCCAGGGATCCCCTTCAGGATTAGGCCGTAGTTGCTGGCTGGGTTGGCCACCCAGGCCTGGGTCATGTCCCGCACGTTCCAGCGGAACCACTGACCGGTGCTGTCCACGTGGACACGGTCGCCCAGGGCATCGGCGTAGTCGAAGCCCGAGGCCCTGGCCCCTGGGGCCGTCCACGCCGAACCGGTGGCCGACAAGAGCCAGGTCGTGGTGGCTTCGGACCACGTGCGGCTCATGGGGTAGGCGTTGATGTGCATCGCCCCCAGGTTGGTGCGGTCCAGCGCGAAGAGTTGCAGGTCCGCCGAGGCCAACTGCGCGTTGGTGGGGATGCCCGAAAGGTCGAAGCGCAGCAGGATCGAGGCATGGTCGTACGAGCGCGCCACTAGGCGGTCATTGTCTCCAAACGGGATGCTGGGATACCACTCGTGAATGTAGGCGTCAGCCACCCCGCTGTAGCCGTCGAGGCCGTTCTGGAGAACCTTGCGCAGCACCTCCCGGGTCACGGTAGGCGAGGGCGACTTGGTGGGCGTCGCCGTCGGCGGCGGCGGCACCGGCTGCGCCTTCAGCATCAGGGGCAGGAACAGCGTGCCCGAGCCGCTGGGGCTGGTGGCGGTAGCCGTGGGCGTGGGCGTCACGGTGGGCGTCTGGCCGGGCTCCAGCGGGCAGGCCACCTCCAAGGTGAACGGTCCGGACGACCCACCATAGCCATCCACCACCACCCAGTAGGTGCCGGCCGGGGCCGGGTTCAGGATGGCATAGGTGTCGCCGGCCGCCAGGCAGGCCTCCGGGTCCGGCGCGCCAAGGACGAAGACGTCCAGGTCCCGCACCGCATCATCGTAGTAGAGGCTGACCGTGAGGGGCTGAGCCACCGTCAGGGTCAGCACGTGCACCGCTTCCGGCCCGCTCTCATCCCAGCCGCGGCAGCTATACTGGCTGACGACCCGCGGCCCGTCGGTGGTATCGCCGGTGTAGACGCCGCCGCAGGAGATCGCCAGCGCCTGGCTCACGTCCAGCTTGGGCGTGGGCGAGCTCGTGGGGGTGAGGCTGGGCGTGAGCGTGATGGTTGGCGTGGCCGTCCACGTAGCCGTGGGCGGCGGCGGCCCGGTGGGCGTCTTGGTGGGCGTCCAGGTGGCCGTGGGGGTGGGCGAAAGCGTGGGCGTCGGCGTGCGGGTCAGCGTCGGCGTCCGCGTGGGCGTCGGCGTGCCGCTGGAGCTGGCATCGCCGAAGTTCCAGGTGTGCACATGGCCAGCCAGCACCGGGATGGAGACGATGTCCGGGGTGGTGCTCTTGTCGAACCCCGGCGGGTTGGTCTCTTCCAGGATGTAGGTGGCCGGCGTCAGGTTGCCAAAGAGGAAAGCGCCGTCGCCGCCGGTGGTCACCCGGCCCACCTCCACATGGGATTGCGTCCGCAGCACCACCACGGCGCCGGGCAGCGGCGGCTCATCGGGATCGCGGCGCATGTTCTCGTTCATGTCGTAGTAGACCACGCCCCGCACCGCCCCCACAGTGGGGGTGGCGGTGGGCGTGCCGGTGGCCGTGGCCGTGGCTGTGGCCGTGTCGGTAGGCGTGGCCGTGTTGGTGGCCGTGGCCGGCGGGGTGGGCAAGCGGTAGGTGATGATGAGCGTGGGCCGCTTGTCAGCCTCACCCGAGTCGGCGGAGATGAACTGGTACGACACGGTCATCCCCCGCGCCACCACCAAAAAGCCGTAGTTGCTGCTGGGGTTGCTGATCCAGCTCTGCACCGCGCTGGTCACGTCGATGGAGTAGGCGCTGTCAGGCCGGTCGATGAGCTTGCTGGCGAACGCCACCAGGTCGCGGTCGGCGCTGCTGCCGCAGCCGGCCGTGTACCAAGGCGTGGTGCTGGTGGCCTTGTTCCAGGTGGCCTGGGTGTGCACCCAGTTGCGCCGCACGGCGAAAAGGTCGATGGTCATGGAGCGGTCGGCCGGGTCTTGCACCGCGTTGGTGTTCAGCACCAAGGTCGCCGAATCCACCACCGAGTCCGGCGGCAGCGCAGTGAGGTCGAAACGCACGAGCGGCCGCCACGACCCGGTGGAGCGGGACACCATGTAGGGCAGGTGGTAGTAGGTGGTGTCCGGCGCGTACTCCGCCAGATAGGTGTCCACCGTCCCGCTGTAACCGTCCAAGCCGTTGCGGAAGGTGAGGGTGCCGGAGCCGGCCGGCCGCGTCGGCGTGGGCGTGGCTCCGGTGGCGGTGGGCGTAGGGGTCACGATGGGCAGGTCGCCCCCAGGCCGCGAGACATGTACGAAGTGGATCCACTCGTTGCCGTCGGCCCGGCAGTCGATGCGGAAGTCGGCCGGGTAGCTGGCCGCGTTGCCGGCCAACGAGTTGTTGAAGTTGGCGTCGTTGAGCACAAAGGTGGCGGTCTTCCAGGTGCGGGTGTCGGCCTTCTGCACGTAGGGCACGGCCGCGCCCAACGGCGTCGCCGCCTTGGGCCCGCTGGTGGAGCTGTAGTAGAGCTCCCAGCGGTCGGAGTTGAGGTCGAAGTAGGTCACCGTCACCGTCACCTGGGTCGTCCCCGACCAGATGTAGCGGTTGTCCACGTCGAACCACATGTAGCGGTTGTTGTTGGCCTGGTCGGTGCGGCGCACCACCCAGCTCTCCTTGGAGTTGCCCAAGAGCGCTTTGTAGGTTGGGCTGACGCAGGTGACGCCGCGGTTGCCGTTGACGTCGATGCACGAGTTGGCCTGGCCGATCTCCGGCACCGTCTGGCCGCCGGGGATCTCATCCCGCTGGTAGAGGTAGAAGGCGTAGTTGCCCCACTGGGGGTAGTAGGCCCCCGACGCCGGGTCGTAGTAGGGGAAGCGGTGCTCGCGCATGGCCGCCCATACGCCCGGCGTGCGGCTCCAATCGGCGCCCATGTACTGCTTGGCCCAGTTCAGCACGGCCAGGTTGTCCCACTTGGGGTCGCCCCACTGGTTATCCGAGAGCTGCACCTGGAAGACATCCCGGGAGAGGCGCATGTAGTCCACCCCTTTGTCCAGGGCGTTCAGCATGGCCCAGTAGACGTCGGTGGTGGTGGGCAGCATGTAGTTGTACGATTCCATGCCGATGGGCACCGTGTCGCTGTAGTGCACCACCTGGTCGTAGAAGCCGTCCAGGCTGGGCCGGAAGGCGTTGTTCCAGTCGGCGAAGAGGCCGTTGAGGGAGATGCCCACCCCCCGCTCGGCGGCGTAGGTGCGGAACTCCTTGCGCTCCCACTGGGCCAGGGCGAAGGGCGCCGCCTGCAGCAGCAGGCGGTTCCGCAGGCCACCTCCTTCGAAGGCGTTGATGTAGAGGTTGGTGATGCTGTTCACCGCCGAGACCCACACGCCGGAGGTGAGGCCTGCATCTTCCAGTGCTGGCCGGTCATTGATGTCGGCACGCGTGTCACAGGGCTTGGTCTCGCCGTAGATGCCCACGCCGATGCCGACCCACTCGATGCGCGGGTCGTTCTTGTAGCGGGCGGCGAAGGCGCTGATGAAGTTGCCGTAGCGCACCAGGTAGTCGCTGTGCCAATAGCGGGGGATCAGCCAGCCGCCGCCCACATCCACCATGGCGTTGGGCGCTTCCAGGTGCACCCAATCGGGCACGGCGCTGCCGCCAGCCAAGCGCCCGTTGTAGGTGCTGAAGGTGATGGCCGCGGCCTTGCCCTTGGCCGCCTCAGCGGCGATCCAGTCATCCACCAAGTCCCAGCGGTAAGCGCCTTTGGTGGGCTCCAGCTGCTTCCAGTAGAAGGTGCGCATCCCGCCAACCAGGCCGTAAGGTTCCTTATCCAAGTTGGCTGAGTCGCCGGCCAGGTAGAGGCCGGGCCGGATGACCTGGGGGCCGGTGGACGGGGTGCCGCCGGTAGCGGTGGCCGTGGGCGTAGGCGTCACCGTTGGCGTGGGCGTATCTGTGGGCAAGACGTCGGTGGCCGTGGGTGTGGGCGTCGGCCCCACCAGGGTCATGGCCGGGGCCGGGCTGTCGTTGCTGGTATCCACCGTCTGGCTGTTGGTGCCGGCCGGGCCGCCTTGGGCGTAGAGCTGGACCATGTCGCCGCTGGGCGAGTAGCTGAAGTAGCCGCCCAAGCCAGCCACCCGAACGCTGCCGAGGTTGGTGTACCAGTAGCCCGTGCCATCCACCAGGGCCGACAGGGGTGCAGCCTGCCCCCCACTGCCGGCGCCGTTGTTGTCTTGCAGGGTGATGTAGACGATGCTCCCCACCGCCTGCACAGAGCCGCCAGCCATCCAGACCGGCCCATAGATGGCGTCGCTGACGGGCGGGGTGAGGGTGGGGCCGGTGGTCTGGGTGAAGTGGCTGCCGCCGTTGTTCTGTACCGTGGTCCCACTCTGGATGTCGAAGTAGTAGAGCGTGTCGGGCGCCAACCCGGTGAGGACCACGTAGTGGGTGTTGCCCACATGGCCCGCGCCGCGGCTGTCGTTGGCCGTGCTGCCCAGGGCCGCCGTGGTGCCGTAGTGCACCACCCCGTTGCTGGCCTCGTTGGTGATCCACGAGACGGTGAAGGTGATGTCTCGCACGTTGGTGACGCGCATCTCCGAGATCACCGGCGCGCCCAGCGGCGCGGCCTGCACTCCGCCCAGACGCAGCGGCCCCCACAGCGATGAGGTTTGCGAGAACAGGGTCAGCGACCCGCTCAGCAGCAGAGCGAGGAGCATCCAGAGTACCAGCAGGCGTCTCTTCATCTAGCTATCTCCTGTAGGCCGTGCGCCTTCAGCGTCAGCCGGCTCATGGCCAATCCCGTTGGATCATGGGCAAGTAGTGGTAGATGGGAACAGGCGTATTCGTCGGCGTGCGCGTGATCGTCGGCGTCAGCGTCACCGTAGGCGTGAGCGTGGGCGTACGGGTGAACGTAGGCGTGCGCGTCGGCGTGGCCGTGGTGGTGGGCGTGGCCGTAGGCGTGGTGTCGAAGAGCCCGAAGCTCACCTGGTTCACCGTGCCCGAGAGCACCACCGCCCAGATCGTCTGCGGGGTGGTGGCGATCCAGCTGGCCCCCGGCAAGGTCACCATGACGCGGTAGGTCTCTGGAACAAGGTCGTGGAAGGCGTAGCTGCCGTCCGACAGCGTCACGGTGTTGTCCTTGGGTGTGCCATCCATCTCCAGCAGCGACACCTGCACCCCGCCAAGGCCCAGCTCGTCGGGGTCGCGGTGCAGGTTGCGGTTCAGGTCCAGGTAGACTACACCTGCGATCTCGCCGGTGGTCAGGGTAGCGGTGGCCGTGGGCGTGGCCGTGGCCGTAGGCGTGGCGGTAGCCGTGGGTGTAGCCGTCCACGGGGGTGTAGCCGTGGGCGTGGCCGTGGCTGTGGGGGTGGGCGGCGGGACGTAGTATTCCACCACCAGCCGCGGGCGCTGCTCCGGCAGCACCCACTCTGACGAGTAGAACCCGTAGGTCACCGCCCCATCGGTGCCGAAGATGAGGACGCCCTGGTTGCTGGTGGGGTTGGTCACCCACTGCTGGGCAGCGGCGGTCACATCCCACTCGTAGGCCTGGTTGGGCCGATCGATGACCGTGGCATCCATCTCCGAAAGCGAGCGGTCGCTGGCAGAGTTGCACCCCGGCACCGCCCAGTTGGCGCCAGAGGTGGCCTTCTTCCAGGTGGCCTGCATCTCCACCCACGGCCGGTAGACGGCGTAGACCTTGGCCGTGACCGAGCGCACCACATCTTGGGTCTCGTTGGCGTGGAGCTGCAGCGTAGCCCCGGTCACCACAGCGTTGCTGGGGATCTGAGAGACGTCGAACCGCAGCAGCGGCCGGCGCACCCCAGTGCCCCGCAAGCTCATGTACCAGAGGCTGCCGTAGTTGACATCCGGATCGTACTCGTGCAGGTAGGTGTCGTCGGCGTTGGTCAAGATGACGGTGGTCGGCACAGGCGGCCGTGTGGCAGTGGGCGTGGCGGTGATGCCGGTAGGCGTGTGGGTGGGCGTCAGCACCGTGCCAGTGACCGTGGGCGTGGCCGTGGCCGAGGCGACCCCGTAGGTAATGAACAGCGTCGGCCGTTCCTGCGGGGCGTACCACTCGCGGGTGAGGATCTCGTAGGTGACAGCCGCTCCGCTGCCCACCAGCAACAGGCCGTGGTTGCCAGCCGGGTTGCTGGCCCACTCTTGCACCGCCGCGGTCACGTCGAAGCTGAACGACGCCCCTGCTGGGGTGAACTGCCCACTGGTCAGCTCCGTGAGGTCGCGGTCGCCCACGCCGTTGCAGCCAGTCAGGGCCCAGGTCTGTGCCGATGTGGCTCGGTTCCAGGTGGCCTGCATCTCCACCCAAGGCCGCCGCACCTGGTAGACCTGTACGTTGGCTGAGCGGTCGGCCGGGTCTGGCGTGCCAGTGGGGACAACCCTCAGCGTAGCCGAGCTGACCACCGCCCCTGGCGGTAGTTGGCTCACGTCGAAGCGCAGCAGCAGCCGCTTGGAGCCGCCAGCCCGAAGCTGCATCTTCCACAGGTTGCCGTAGTTGGCGTCGGGATCATACTGGTGGATGTAGGTATCGGCCACCGATTGTACCTGCACCGTGGTCTGCTGCGCTGTGGCCGTGGGTGAAGGCGTCCAGGTGGCGGTGGGGGTGCCAATACCCGGCGTGGTGGTTGCCGTAGGCGTAGCGGTTGGCCCCGGCGGCAGGTAGGCCACCACCAAAGTGGGGTACTGCAGGGCGTCGCCCCACTCGCTGGTGTAGAACTCGTAGGTCACCGTGCCGCCGGTGCCGTTGAGGAGCAGGCCGTGGTTGGCGGCCGGGTCGCTCACCCAGGTCTGCACCAGCGACGTGACGTCCCAGTCGAACGACGAGTTGGGCGCGTTCACTGTGGTCGTCGCCGCCGGCGAGAAGTCTCGGTCGCTCACCCCATTGCAGCCCGACGCGCCCCAGGCGATGCCGGTGTTGGCCTCGTTCCAGGTGGCCCCCATTTCAGCCCAGGGGCGCAGCACGCGGTAGACCTCCACGGCGCTGCTGCGGCCCGCCGGTTCCTGCGTCTCGTTGGTGAAGAGGCGCAAGGTCGCCGAGAGGATCGTGGCCCCTTGCGGCACATCGGCCAGGTTGAAGCGGACCATGGGCCGCTTGGCCCCGCCGGCGCGCAGGGTCATCTTCCACATGTAGCCGTAGTTCACCGTGGGGTCATATTCATAGATGTAGGTATCGTCGGTGGCCCCGCGGATGGTGACGGTGCGCGGCGTGGGCGTATTGGTGGGCGTCCGGGTGATGGTGGGCGTGGGCGTCAGCGTCGGCGACGGCGACGGCGTCTCCGAAGGGGTAGGCGTCTCGGTGGGCGGCGTGCCGGTCAAGGTAGGCGTGGGCGTCGTCGTGGTCGTCAGGGTCGGCGAGGGAGTGGGCGTGTCGGTGGGCGCCGGCGTCTCCGTCGGCGTGGGCGAAAGCGTCGGGGTAGGCGTAGGCACCGAAAGGACGATGGCCGAGGCCGGGCTGTCGTTGGCCGTGTCCACCGTCAGGCTGGCCCGGCCCAGGCCTCCGCCCTGCGCCTCCAGCAGCACGTGGTCGCCGCTTGACGAGTAGGAGAAGTAGCTGGCCAGGTCCCCTGTGCGGGCGCTGCGCAGGTTGGCGAACCAATAGCCGGTGTCGGCCACCAGCGACGACATCAGCCCCGACTGCCCCCCGCTGCCGGAGCCGTCGTTGTCTTGCACCCGGATGTAGACGATGGAGCCCTCGGCGTGGGTCGCCCCATCGCTCTGGTAAACCAACCCCCACACCGCGTCGGAGGTGGGCGGCGATAGCGTGGGCCCGGTGGCGGTGGTGTGGTGCGCCCCGCCGTTGTCGCTCACCGTACCGCCGCTCACCACATCGTAGTAGTAGGTGGTGGAGGGCGCCAGGCCGGTGACCGCCACGTAGTGCGTCCGCCCCACGTAGCTGGCCCCGCGCACATCGTAGGCCACCTCGCCCAAGGCCGGGGAGGCGCCGTAGCGCACCTCGCCGCTGGATGGTTCATCGGTCACCCACGAAATCACGAAGTAGATGTCGCGCGCGTTGCTGACGCGCACATCGCTGATCTGCGGGGCCAGGTTGGCCGACACCGGCCGCCCCGTCAGGGCCCCAGCCAGCAGGATCATCCCCGCCAGCGCCACCGTCAGACTGAGCGCAACCCCCGACATCCCTCGCTTCATCTTGGCTCCCCTCACTTGCTTCTGTGAAACACCCCTACGCCAGGGTCAGACGAGCGAGGCACGGCGGCTGCCCGCCATGCCAAGCCCACGCAGATCGAACCTGGCAGCGCCCGACCGCCCCCGCCCTAGGGGATGAAGGTGCTGGGGCTGCCGCTCTTGACGAAGTACGCGCTCCCCTTCTCGATGTTGAAGTTGTTGAAGCGCGGGAAGTTCAGGGTGAAATCCCAGCCGCCGTTGTACCAGCGGTCCACCTCCAGGGCGTTGCCGCCCTGCCCGTTGATGCCATCCATCAGCGACCAGGCGGTGTAGCCGCTGCTGCTGGGCACGGCCACCAGGTTCCAGCCGGTCCCTAGGCTCAGGGCCACCGGCGAGTAGACCGGTTCGCCGCTCAGCGTCAGGGTGCTAGGGCCGTTGGCCTTGACGAAGTAGCCCTTGCCCAGGTCGATGCTGAAGTTGGGGTACGGGCCGCCCAAGAGGTAGGGCCCCCAGTCCACCAGCTCGGGGATCCAGCGGTCCACCTCCGTGGCGCTGCCGCCCTGGGAGTTGATCAGGTTGAGCAGGCTCTGGGCGGTGAGGGGTGTGCTCGGCGTCACCGGCAGCGAGATCAGGTTCCAGCCGTAGTGCAGCGGGATCTGCACCTCCGTGGCCCCCTGGCGCTTGGCCACCTCCACGAAGTGGATCCACTCGTTGCCGTCGGAGAGGCAGTTGATGCGCAGGTCGGCTGGGTAGGTGCCGGCGTTGCCCGCCAACGAATCGTTGAGGCGAGCATCGTCCATGAGGAACATGGCCCGCTTCCAGGTCTTGGTGTTGCCCTTCTGCACAAAGGCGTCGCCGGAGCCCACCGGCACGGCGGCCTTCAACCCGCCAGTGGAGTCGTATTCCAGGGACCAGCGGTCGGTGCCCATGTCGAAGTAGGTGACGGTCACCGAGATGGCGTTGGCGCCCTCGAAGATGTAGCCGTTGTCCACGTCCAGCCACATGTAGGGGTTGCCAGTGTTCTGGTCGGTGCGCCGCACCACCCAGCTTTCCTTGAAGGCCCCCAACTGCGTGTTGGTGGCCGGCGCGGTGCAGGCCACGTTGCGGTTGCCGTTGAGGTCGATGCAGCTGTTGGTGCTGTTGATCTCAGGCACCGTATCGCCGCCAGGGATGTTGTCGCGCTGGTAGAGCCAGAAGTTGTAGTTGCCCCACTGGGGGTAGTAGCTGGCCCCGTAGTACGGCTCGCGGTGCTCCCGCATGGCCACCCAAACGCTGGGCGTGGTGGCCTTAGAAGCGCCCACCCACGGCCGGGCCCAATCCATCACGTCCAAGTTGGCCGTCTTGGGTGTGCCCGCCCCATCCATGAACAGCTCCTTGGCCAAGCGGAAGTAGTCCACGTGCTTGTCTAGCCCGTTGATGAGGCCCCAGTAGAGCTCGGTGCTGTTGGGCAGCATGTACTCGTAGGTCTCAAAGGCGATGGGCACGGTATCGCTGTAGTGAATCACCTGGTCGAAGAAGCCGTCGCAGGCATCGGGGTTGGCCGCGCACTCCGGCGTGTTCTTGATGGCGTTGTTCCAGTCGGCGAAGAGGCCGTTCAGCGAGAGCCCCACGCCCCGCTGGGCGGCGTAGCCACGGAAGAGCGGCCGCTCCCACGTCCCCCGGTAGAAGGGGGCCGACTGCAGCAGCAGCGGCTTCTGCAGCACCCCACCGTCGCTGAAGGCGTCGATGTAGATCTGGGTGACAGCGTTGACCGCGCCCACCCAGCCCAGGGCGCTCAGGCCGGCGCTCTGCATCGCCTCGTCGTGCAGGTCGTCGCAGGGCTTCGTCTCGCCGTAGATGCCCTGGCCGATGCCGATCCAGGCCACGCGGGCGTCGTTGCGGTACCGCGCCGCGAAGGCGTTCACGAACGTGCGGTAGCGGTCCTGATAGGTAGTGCACCAGTAGGCCGGGACGCGCCACGTGCCCGACGCCGGGCACCAGGGCTGATCGGGGGCTCCGTAGGTGCAGGGGAGGTTCACCACAGCGGTGGGGGCTTCCGTCCACACCCAGGCCGGCACAGCGCTGCCGCCGGCCAGCACACCGTTGTAGGTGCTCAGGGTGATGGCCGCCGGTTTGCCCTCGGCTGCCTCGGCAGCCAGCCAGTCATCCACCACGTCCCAGCGGTAGAAGCCCTTCTCTGGGTTGAGCTGCTCCCAGTAGAAGGTGCGCATCCCGCCGTCGAGACGGTAAAGCTCTTTGTCGTAGTTCTGCGAATCGCCGGCCAGGTAGATGCCGGGATCGCCGGACGCTGGCACAGCCTCGGCTTCCACGTCGCTTCCCGACGGCGCGTCCTCGTCGGCCAGCGCGCCGCCCGGCCAGGCCAGCAGCGCTGCCGCCAACAGCAGCACTGCCGCCAACCCTGCACCCCCACGCACCCCACGTCGCCATACTGACATCGTCTATCTCCCTCTACAGGCCCAACTCGTTTCCCGAGCCGCGGGCCAGTTGCCCTGTCTTTTCACTTCCCTGAGCGATGTGCGATGATAACACAAAGGAACCTGTTTGGCAACACCACATTTCCGCGCTAGGGTGAGGTGCACCTCCGCGCCCTCACCGGGGGGCCGGCACGGCGAAGGCTTGCAGCTCCGTATGCGCCAAGCGCCAGTTCCACCAGGCATCCAGCGGGGCGCAGGCCAGCTCCAGGCTCCGCCGCAGCAGCCGCTTGCCCCAATCGGCCCAGCGCGGTTCGCCCTCCCGACGCCGCAGGCCCGGCCAGCGCGCCCCCCAGATCATCCACAGGTCTCGCCCCAACGAGCCCCAGGTGCGCCACGCCGCCACCCCGAAGCCGGCTCGCTCCAGCATGGCCGCCAGCGTCTCCCGGGTGAAGTAGGTCAGGTGCAGCGGCGGGATCAGCCACCAGACCGGCCGGAAGAGGCGCATACGCAGCCCTTCCAGATCGTTGGGCACCTGCACCCACAGCAGCCCTTGGGGCCGCAGCACCCGCCGGGCCTCCTGCAAGAGCGCCAGCGGCTCCTCCACGTGCTCCAACAGCTCCCGCATCACCACCAAGTCGAAGCTGCCTGGCGGCAAGCCGGCCGACTGCAGGTCGCCCTGCACCACCGGCAGCCCCAGCGTCTCCTGGGCCTGGCGTGCGGCGTAGGGCGAGAGCTCCACCCCCTGCACCGACCAGCCCAGGGCCCGGCCAGCATCCAGCAGGTAGCCAGCGCCGCAGCCCACATCCAGCAACCGAGGTTGGGCCGCCAGGCCGCCCTGCTGCCGCCAGACCGCCGCCATACGCCGCAGGGCGGCCTGGTGCGTCTGCCGCGCCCGACGGCGCAGCCGTGGCGAGGCGAGTGTGGCTGTGTGGCCGGCCGTTCCACCGCTGTGAATGTTCGTGGGGAAAGCCCCGGCGGTGAAATAGGTCTCGTCGTAGAGTCTGGCCACCTCGGCCGCCGTGGGCCGGGGGCTCACAAAGGCCAGCCCGCATTCGGCGCAGCGCACAACGCGGTAGACGGCGACGCCCTCTTCAGCCGGCGGCGGCTGGGCAGTGGCCACGTTGTCGGCCTCACGCCGGTAGTACAACGGCTGCTGCTGGCAGCTGCCGCAGAGCGCACAGGGCGCTGCCCCGGGCGCGGGGCGTGGGGTCCCTTGCTCCATACCGAACCTACACTCTCATGACGGAATACCGGGGCCGGCGATTCGCGGCCAGCCCACCATCTACACCCGAACCGCTTGGCGATTCAGCCCCGATTCTACCATCTTCTGGGCCAAGAAGACGGCCCGCAGACCCTCTTCGCCGCCCACCAACGGCTCGCGCCCCTCGCGCACCGAGGCGATGAACTCTTCCAGCTCCGCCCGCAGCGGTTCCTTGCGGCGCACCCCGTGCTTCACCATCTTGCCTTCGGCCACCCCCATGATGGCCGCCAGGCGGTCCCAATGGTTGTTGGTATAGTCGTTCTCATAGAAGAAGAGCTCTTGGGTCAGGTAGTTGACCACGAACAGCCCCCGCTCGCCGATGATGGAGAGCTGGCGGATCTTGGTGGGCGTCAGCCAGTTGATGTCCAGCACGCCCACCGCGCCGCTGGCGAACTTCAGCACCCCCGACAGCAGGTCCTCGTGGCTGGGGTGAATGGCCCGCTGCGTCTCCGCGTAGAGGCTCTCCACCGCAGACTCGGCCAAATACTCCATCACGTTCAGCTCGTGGGTGGCCAGATCGAAGACCACGCCCACATCCTCGATGCGCGAGGGGAAGGGCCCGACCCGCCGGGCGTGGAGTTGGAAGATGCGCCCAAGGTCGCCGGCCTCCAGCCGCTCCCGCAGGGCCAGCACCGCCGGGTTGAAACGCTCGATGTGCCCCACGGCCAGGCGCACGTCGGCGGTTCGCGCCGCCTCGATGATGGAGCGCCCTTCCTCCAGCGACGAGGCCAGCGGCTTCTCCACAAAGACGTGCGTGCCTGCCGCTGCCGCCTCCCGCGCCACTTGGCCGTGCAGCGCCGTGGGCACCACAACGGAGACCACGTCCGGGGCCTCGCGCGCCAACATCTCTCGATAGTCGGCGTACGGCCGCACCTTGTAGATATCGGCCACGGGCACCGCCCGCGCCGGGTCCGCCACCGCCACCAGCTCCGTCTCTTCCATCTCGGCGAAGACCCGGGCGTGGTTCTTGCCCATGGACCCCACGCCGATGACCGCAGCACGAATCATCCAATCTCCTCCAGAAGCTGCCGCACCACCTGCGCCTCCACAGAGAAGGTCGTGCCGCAGGCCGCACAGGCCAAGGTCACCTCAGCCGCCCCGGGCCGGGGCGGCGCCAACTGCGCCCGCCGGCCGCAGGGGCACACCAGCCCCACCAGCCGCGCCGGGTTGCCCAGCGCCAGGCCGTAGGGCGGCACCGAGCGGGTCACCACCGCGCCCGCCCCCACCATGGCCCACCGCCCCACCTCCACGCCGGGCAGAATCACCGACCGCGCCCCCAGCGAGGCCCCTTCCCGCACCACGGTCTGGCCCAGCTCCCAATCGGCGTCGCTCTTGAGCTGGCCCATCGGCGTCACGGCTCGGGGGAAGCGGTCGTTGGTCAGGCAGACGTAGGGGCCCAAGAAGACTCCATCTTCCACCGTCACGCCGTGGTAAACGGAGACGTAGTTCTGCAGCTTGACTCGCCGGCCGATCTGCACATCTCGATCCACGTAGACGCCTTTGGAGAGGATACACTCCTCGCCCAGGTAGACGCCCTCACGCACCTGGGCCTGGTGCCAGATGCGCGTGCCCGCGCCCACGTGGGCCTGCGGCGAGACATCGGCGGTGGGGTGAATGTAGACGGTGTCGCTCACACGCTCTTCTCCTTCTCCTGCCAGCGGCGCAGGTGGTCGCCGATGACTTCGTGGATCGTGCAGGGCGGCGGCTGATAGGGCACAAAGGTGCGCTGGCCGGCCTCGGCGATGGCCTGGCCCAGCCCCTCCAGGCGTCGGCACCACAGCAGGTGGCCTAGCCCCTCCATGGTCCCCAGCAGGTCTTCTTGGTGGCGGTCGTAGCGGTCGGGGTTGCTGACGCTCACCAGCGGCTTCCCCAGGTAGAGCACCTCCATGGTGGTGCCCAGGCCGCCGTGGGCCACCACCAGGTCGGCCTGGGCCAGATGGGGGGCCAGCGACCCGGCGAAACGGAAGAACTGGGCCTGGTGCGGCTCGTAGGCCCCGTGGCCGATCTGCATCACCACCGGCTGCCCCAGGCTGGGGGCCAGCTCGTCCATGGCCCGCACCAGGCCATCGAACTCCGTTGTGCCCACGGTGACGAAGATCACCTACCACAGCCTCCCGG
>JAAYZY010000419.1 GCA_012514615.1 Chloroflexota bacterium
ACCACATCGTCGATGTAGACGAAGTCCCGCGTCTGGGAGCCATCGCCGAAGACCACCAGCGAAGCACCCCGCAGCGCCTGCCACATGAACAGGGGGATGACCGGGGCGTGGGCCGCGGGGATGAACTGCCCCGGCCCGTAGGCGTTGAAGATCCTCAGGGCCACAGTCTGCACGTCGTACAGGCGGCCCAAGGTGTGCAGGTAATACTCGGCGGCCACCTTGCTCACGGCATAGGGCGCCAGGGGGTTGACCCGCAGCCCCTCGTGGGCCGGCTGGGCTGGCTGCTCGCCGTAGACCGTGCCCGACGAGGCCAGCACCACCCGCTGCACCCCTACGTCGCGTACCGCTTCCATGAGGGCCACGGTGCCGCCCACGTTCACCTCGTTGTACTCCCGGGGGTAGAGCACCGATTCGGGCACCGAGACCCTGGCCGCCAGGTGGTAGACGCAATTCACGCCCTGCAGCAGCGTCCACAGCTTGGGCACGTCGCGCACGTCGCCGCGGGTCAGCAACACCTCGCGGGAGAGGCGCGACGGCTCGCCGGAGCTGAGGTTATCGAGCACCACCACATCATGCCCATCCAACACAAGCCGGTTGGCCAGGGCGCTGCCGATGAAGCCCGCGCCGCCGGTGACCAACATGCGCATAGGGGAAGCCTCCCTTGTGGGAATCTCGGGCAGTATAGCAGGGGCCGGGACGGCTGTCAACAGGCGGCGAGGGGCGCAGCTAGGCCCGTCGGAACCAGAGCGCCAAGAGCACCGTGGCCGCCAGGGCCATGGCCGCCCCGAAGTAGAACGGCGCCGCCGGCCCCAGGCCGCTCCACCCACCCACGCCCTGCCAGAGGAAGCCGGCCGCCAGGCTGGCCGGCAGGTCGGTGACGCCCACCGCCGCGCTGTAGACCCCGAAGGCCGTGCCTCGCTGCTCCGTCGGCACCAGGTCGGCCACCAGGGCTTTGGCCGTGCCCTCGGCCAGGCCGTAGTAGACGCCGTAGAGGCCGTAGAGCGCCCAGACCTGCCAGCCGCTCTGGGCCAGGGCAAAGCCCAGGTAGATCAGCCCGTAGACCAGCCAGCCGCCCAGGATGAGCTGCCGACGCCCGATGCGGTCCGACAGTGCGCCGGCCGGCCCCGAGAGGAGCGAGTAGACGGCGTTGAAGGTCAGCAGCATCCCCAGCACCTGCAGCACCGAAAGGCCGCGCTCCGTGGCCCGCAGGATGAGGAAGGCGTCGGACGAGTTACCCAGGGTGAAGAGCACCACAATCCCCAAGAAGAGGACAAAGCGGCGGGGCAAGCCGGCCAGGGAGAGAGCCGGACGGCTGGCGGCCCGCTGCACGGGCGCCTCCCGGGCCCCCAAAGCCAGCACCAGCACCGCCAAGACGGCCGGGATGATGCTCAGCAGCACCACCTGCTGGAAGGTGACGCGCTGCAGGGCCAGTTCGCCGGCTTGCAGCGAGCGCACCACCAGGAACGCCACCAGCAGGCCCAGGAACGCCCCGGCCGTGTCGCCGGCGCGGTGGATACCGAAGCTCAGGCCGCGCTGGCTCTCGTCCACCGAGTCGGCGATGAGGGCGTCTCGGGGGGCGGTGCGCACCCCCTTGCCCACCCGGTCCAAGAAACGGATCACAAGCACGGCCGGCCAACTGGCGGCGAGGTAGAAGAACGGCTTGGCCACGGTAGAAAGGCCATAGCCCAGCACGGTGAGCCACTTGCGCTGGCCCAGGCGGTCAGAGAACCAGCCGGAGAAGACCTTGAGCAGGCTGGCGGTGGTTTCGGCCACCCCCTCGATGACGCCGATGGCCGAGGTTTTGGCCCCCAACACGCTGTAGAGAAAGAGCGGCAGCAGGTTCACGATCATCTCGCTGGAGATGTCGGTGAGGAAGCTGGTGAGGCTGACGATCCAGACGTTGCGCGGCAAGCCCCGCCATCCGCGGCCGGCCGGCTTGGCAGAAGCGGTCATGGGGCACTCCTTGTGAGTCGGTGGTGTTTCCTCTGAGTATACCCCTGAGGGCCGCGGCCCGTCAAGCGCGGCCTGCCCCGCGCCGGGACGGCATGGCGAACCCATTGCCCCACAACCCAGATGGTGATACGATATGGGTATACCCGATCGGGTGACCCTGCCCCCTGAAGCCTGGCCTGGTCAAGGCCAGAGATGGCGCGATGCCGCCGGCGCCGGCCCTTCTGGAACCTACGAAGCTCCCCGCCGCAGTCTGTCCGTGTTGCTCCCGCCAACAGCAGATCGGAACAGCCAAGAGCCTGATTGTGGAGTAGAACCCGAAACGAGGAGACCCCATGTGTACCAGACCTGCCGTCCACTCTGTGGCGATCACGCGCGGCCGCCGTTTGACGATGGTTCTGGCTGTGGGGACGTGCCTCTTGGGCATGCTCTAGCCTACGCTCCACACCCCGTCTGCCCAGACGGCTCTCGGCCCGGGAAACGAGGGGTCCCTGACCGGGGCTGAGGCCCCTGAAGGCGAGGGGGTCTACCTGCCGTTGGGGTTTCGGAACTTCCCCTTCGTTCCGAGCGCGCCGACCCTCAAGACCATCAGCAACGGCGATGGGGATTGCACCGTCAGTTGGAACGCATCGCCAGGGGCCGCCAGCTACACCCTCCAGGAGGACGACAACGGCGTCTTCTCCAGCCCGGCCTACAGCGGGCCGGCCACGTCCAAAGCCATCAGCGGCCGCGATGTGGAGACCTACTACTACCGCGTCCGAGCCTCTGGGGCACAGGGCGACAGCGCCTGCAGCAACGTGCGGGCGGTGGTGGTGACGGTGCCGCTGCCGCCTTGCCGGCAGACCGGGGAATGGCGAGGCAGCACCAGCCAGGGACGCATCATCTCCTTCTACGTGGAGAACTCGCCCCAGCGCCAAATCGCACCCGGCTCTCTAAAGATCTCTCCCCAGACCGCCTGTGGAAGCGCGGGGGGCACCGCGGGTTTGGGCTACCCCATCACAGACGACAGGTTCGAGACGGACAACATTGCCGGCAAGGCGCGTGTGGCGGGTAAGTTCCCTTCCCCAACCACAGCCAAGGGAACACATGCCGTGCTCTACCATGACCCAGTCCAGATGCTGACCTGCCAAACCTTCGGCACCTGGACGGCCGAGCGCATCGTGGGGGCCAACGGCACTGTCCAGGCCCTGGTGGTGCAGCCCGATGGCAAGATCCTGGTGGGCGGAGGATTCACCTCCCTGGGTGGGGAGCCGTGCAACCGCATCGCCCGCCTCAATGCGGAAGGCAGCCTGGATGCTGCCTTCGACCCAAACGCTGACTTCACTGTCAACGCGCTGGCGCTCCAGCCAGACGGCAAGATCCTGGTTGGGGGCGATTTCGGCAGTGTGGGCGGGCAGGCGCACCACGGGGTTGCCCGGCTGAACACCGATGGCACGCCCGACGATTCGTTCGCACCCCCGAGCGCAACAGGGGGCGCGGACGGCCACAGAAAGCGGGCTACGATTTGGCCAACATGATGGAGATGTGGTAGACTGGCGCGGACGCCCCTGTAGCTCAGAGGATAGAGCAGCGGTTTCCTAAACCGCGTGTCGTGGGTTCGACTCCCGCCAGGGGCGCCTGTCTCCTACCTGTAGGGGGTAGTACCACTATAGGCCACTAGA
>JAAYZY010000420.1 GCA_012514615.1 Chloroflexota bacterium
CCAACGTCATCTCCATCACCGATGGCCAGATCTACCTAGAGGGCGACCTCTTCTACGCCGGCATCCGCCCGGCAGTGAACGCCGGCCTCTCCGTTTCCCGTGTGGGTGGAGCCGCCCAGACGAAGGCCATGAAGACGGTGGCCGGCAAGCTCCGTTTGGAGTTGGCCCAGTTCCGTGAATTGGCAGCGTTTGCCCAGTTCGGCGCAGACCTGGACAAGGCTACCCGCCAGCAGCTGGAGCGCGGGCAGCGCATCCAGGAAGTCCTCAAGCAGCCGCAGTACGAACCCATGCCGCTGGCCAAGCAGGTCTGCATCCTGTTCGCCGTGGGCAACGGGTACCTGGATGATGTGCCGGTGGCCCAGGTCCAGGGCTTTGAGGCTGCCCTCCATCGCTTCATGGAGACGGCGCATCCGGAGATCCACCAGACGATCGAAGGGGAGAAGACCATCAGCGAGGCCACGCAGCAGGCCCTGCGCAGCGCGATCGCCGACTTCAAGTCCATGGGTGCCTACTGAGTGCGCCGCCGTACAGACACAGGTGAGGACGGCCATTGAGCACACTTCGGGAAATCCGCCGCCGCATCCGCAGCATCAAGAACATCTCTCAGGTTACTCGAGCCATGCAGATGGTGGCCGCGGCCAAGATGCGCCGCGCCCAGGAGCAGGTGTTGGGCACCCGCCCCTATGCCGAGAAGGCCTGGGAGATGCTGGTACACCTGGCTGGCCAGAGCACACCTGGGCAGCCAGGTCATCCCCTGCTCCAGAGCCGGTCGGTGGAGACGGTAGGGTTCCTGCTCATCACGGCCGACAAGGGGTTGTGCGGCGCGTACAACCAGAACATGATCCGCATGGCGTTTGATTATGTCGAGCGGTCATCGGTGCCAGTGAAGCTGGTGGTCGTTGGGCGCAAAGGGCGAGACTACATGCGGCGCGCCGGGTTGGATATCGTGGCCGAGTTTGTGGACCTGCCCTCTCAACCGGGGATCAACGACATCACCCCCATCAGCCGCTTGCTCCTTGACGACTTCCTCGGCGGCGCAGTGGACCAGGTGGTGCTGGGCTACACGCATTTCGTGAACACCCTTTCGCAGTACCCCACCATCCAGCCCCTGCTGCCAGTGCGGTATGCTGCGGAGAACGGACCCCACCAGGCCGGGGAAGCCGCGCCGGCCAGCGCCGTCGAAGGCGGCGTAGAATACATCTACGAACCGGACCCCCATACCATCCTCGATACGGTGGTGCCGCGCTTCACCGAGATCCAGATCTACCAAGCGATGCTGGAAGCCGTAGCCAGTGAACACTCGGCGCGCATGGTGGCCATGCGCAACGCCACCGAGAACGCCGATAGCCTGATGGAGAGCCTCACCCTCTCCTACCACCAGGCGCGGCAGGCGGCCATCACACGCGAGATGTTGGACATTGCCAGCGGAGCCGAGGCTTTGCAGAGCGCCTGAAGCTTGAGACCTGAGGGCCCGCTACGCCAGGAGGATTGCATGACAGAGAAAGCTACGGGGCGCATCGTACAGGTGATGGGACCTGTGCTGGATGTGGAGTTCCCCGCGTCGGACTTGCCAGACATCTACCATGCCGTAGAGGTTGGCCGCCCCGATGGGCAAGAGCCGCTGGTCGCAGAGGTGGAGCAACAGTTGGGCAACAGCTGGGTCCGCTGCGTGGCCATGGACTCGACAGACGGCTTGCGCCGGGGGATGCCGGTGCGCAATACCGGCGCTCCCATCACCGTCCCCGTGGGCCAGGGCTGCCTGGGACGCATCTTCAACGTCCTGGGCCAGCCCATCGACAACCTGGGCGCGGCCCAAGGCGAGGACTACTACCCCATCCACCGCCCCGCCCCGTCGTTTGTGGATCAGGTAACCGAACCGGAGTTCTTTGAGACCGGTCTCAAGGTGATCGACCTGGTCGCCCCGTTCACCAAGGGCGGCAAGACCGGCGTGTTCGGCGGGGCCGGCGTGGGCAAGACGGTGATCATCCAGGAGCTGATCCGCTCTATCGCCACGGAACATGGCGGTTACTCGGTCTTCGCTGGCGTGGGCGAACGCTCCCGCGAAGGCAACGACCTCTGGGATGAGATGAAGCACTCCGGCGTCATCGACAAGACGGTCATGGTCTTAGGCCAGATGAACGAGCCGCCGGGGGTGCGCTTGCGGGTAGCCCTCACCGGGCTGACCATGGCCGAGTACTTCCGAGATCAGGGCCAGGACGTGCTGCTCTTCATCGACAACATCTTCCGTTTCGTCATGTCGGGCTCCGAGGTCTCGGCCCTCCTGGGCCGCATGCCCAGCGCGGTGGGCTATCAGCCCACCCTGAGCACCGAAATGGGCGAGCTGCAGGAGCGGATCACGTCCACGCGGCGCGGCTCCATCACGTCCATGCAGGCAGTCTACGTCCCGGCCGACGACTACACCGACC
>JAAYZY010000421.1 GCA_012514615.1 Chloroflexota bacterium
ACCGGCCTCACCGCCGACTGCACCGGCCTCACCATCGACCCTGAGACCAAGAACCTGCTGCAGACGCGCCCGGCCTTCGGCGGCAACATCATGGCCACCATCATCTGCCCCAACTACCGCCCACAGATGGCCACCGTCCGCCACCGGGTCTTCGAGATGCCCACCCCGACCGACGGCCGCAGCGGCGAGGTGGTCCGAAAGCCAGCCATTCTCACCGAGCCGGAGATCGACTCCAAGGTGGTGGACTTCCTCATCGAAGAGGGAGAGGTGAACTTGGCCGACGCCAAGATCATCGTCTCTGGCGGCCGGGGCGTGAAAGGCCCCGAAGGCTTCGAGCCGGTCCGCGAGCTGGCCAACGTCTTGGGTGGCGCACTGGGCGCATCCCGCTCGGCCGTGGACGCCGGGTGGATCCCCTACGCCCACCAGGTTGGGCAGACCGGCCGCACCGTCCGCCCGGACCTCTACATCGCCTGCGGCATCTCAGGGGCCATCCAGCATCTGGCCGGCATGCAGACCTCCCGTGTCATCGTGGCCGTCAACAAGGACCCCGAGGCGCCCATCTTCGGCGTGGCCGACTACGGCATCGTAGGCGACCTTTTCCAGGTGGTGCCGGCCCTGACCGAAGCGTTCCGCAAGCGCCTGCACAAGTAGCGCCGCCTGCGCATCCCAGGGGGCGGCAGGTCGTGCTGCCCCCTGCCGTCGCCGGCGCCCCTGTCCGGTCGCGCCCCTTGAGAGGCTGCTCAGCGCCGCGCCCAGATCCATCCAGAACGCTCATCAGGGGAAGGTGCCCGCCACACATGGTTGCTGCAGCTCACCGCTGGCTGCTTGCTGGCCTGCTAGCCCTGCTGATGGCTGCGCCGCCCCCCACGTCGGCAGCGCCGGCGTGGCTGCGCGCCGGCGATCAACGCCTGGCCGCTGGCGACATCCTGGAGGCCGAACTCGCCTACGGGCGAGCCGAGGCTGCCGGAGCGCCGACCGAGGAACTCTGGCTGCGGAAGGGGCTCTGCTTGCTGGCCGAAGCCCGCCCAGACGACGCCGAGGCCGCCTTCGGCCAGGTCGTCGGAGGCCCACGCCTGGCCGAAGCCTGGATCGGGCGGGGCGACGTCTGGGCGCGCCGCGGCGATTTCGCCGCCGCCGCGGCCTGGTGGCAAGCCGCTGTGGGCCAAGGGGCCAGCCCAGAGGGTTGGCTGCGTCTGGGTTGGGCTGAGCTGCGGCGGGGCCGCTTCTGGCAGGCGCAGGAGGCCCTGGGGCGAGCCTGGGAGGGCGGCGAACAGTCCTGCGCCGCCAGCTACGGGCTGGCCGCCCTCTGGGCCCTGGCAGACACAGCGGCCGCGGCCCGCTGGCTGCAAGCCCCCTGCAGCGCCCCAGACGACCCGCACTGGACCTGGTGGCCCGCTGCGCACCCAGGCAGGCTGCAGACCGAGGCGTTGGCAGCCGCCCTGGCCCAGGCCGACCGGGCGGACGACGAGCCGGGACGCGCCGCGGCCTTGGGCACGGCGTTCACCCGCCTGGGGCTTCACCCCTTGGCCGAGCGGGCTTGGCTGGCGGCTGTGCAGGGACGGCCCAGCTGGGGCGCAGCCTGGGCCTACCTGGGGCATGCTCGCCTGGCGCAGGGCCGGCCCGCCCTGGATGCCCTGGAGCAGGCAGTGGCCCTCGAGCCCGACTCGCCCTTGGGCTGGTACTTCTTGGGGCGCTGGTTCATGGTGCAGGGCGTGCCACAGGCCGCGTTGGCGCCGCTGCAGCAGGGGCTGGTGCTGGACCCCAACAACGCCGGCCTGCTGTTGGAGCTGGCAGCTGCGCATCTGGCCCTGGGCGACTACCCGGCCGCCCTGCGCGCCTTGGACGAGGCTGTCGCCCAGCAGCCAGACGACGCTGCCATCTGGTTCGGGGCGGCCCGCCTGACGTTGGAGCACCTGCTGCAGGTGCCTGAACGGGGCCTGCCCGCAGCCGAACGGGCCCTGATCTTGGCCCCAGACCACGCCGCGGCCCACGATCTGGTGGGCTGGGGCGCCTGGCTTTCGGGCGATGAACCGCGGGCCCGCTGGGAAACGGACCTGGCCCTGAGGCTGGACCCCACCCTGGCCTCCGCGTGGTACCACAAGGCGGTGCAGGAAGCGGCCCAAGAGCGCGCGCTGACCGCCCGGCAGGCGTACATGCGTGCGGTTAGGCACGACCCCGAGGGGTTCTACGGTGACCGGGCGGCCAGGGCGCTAAGGGAGATGCAGGCCCGTTCAGGGCCGGGTGTAGGTCTCGATCGCTTCCTCGGCAAGCCGATGTTCACCCCTCCGCAGGGGTAGCTTCGCAGAAGTCGGTTGTTCCACTTCGTGGTGATCAGGGGCGCTCGCGCCGTTCTGGCGCAGCCAACGCATGTAGCAGCGCAAGCACATCCCCCTGGCGTGGTGTGGGCGGCTGGTGGTGCCGCACCCTCGGCAGGCCGAGAAGTCACGGGCCCATTCGCCGTCGTTTCGGCCCCCTTCCACCACGTATTCCGTCAGGGCCGGCAATCGATGCAGCAGCCGCAATCTGGCGTAGCACAGGGTGCACAGGCCGCGCCCACGGTGTGGCAGTTCCGTGGCGCCGCAGAGCTGGCACGAATCCCACAACGGCGACCAGCGGCCGCGCCGTGAAACGGCCTCGCGCTCGCCTCGCCGGGTGCAAACCTGAGGGTGTACCGACATGGTCAACCACCTCCACCATGGTCCTCGCCGCGTCGGATCGCCGCGAGGAAAGGCCACAGACCGGCGCCAGGCAACGAGTCCACCTGGGGAGCGGCCGGATCCGAACCGCCGCAGGGGCGCAGAACAACGGTGAGCTGCTCCCCCTCCCCCACCTGCACGGGAATGACCTGCCCGCCCACGTGCAGACAGTAGCTGCCCGTCTTCCACAGCGGGATGTGGAACCCACCGGCCCCGTGCCGGGCGTCGCTGCCGCTCCAGGTGGTCACGCAGTTCCCCTGATCGTCGCAGAGCTCGAGGCGCAGCCCGGGGCGAGGCAGAAGCCCGCCGAGCGCCGGGGTGCCGGGCCGCCTCTCCCAGACCGTCCGCCAGAGCGCTGGCCCCGACGTGTCCATCCCGGACGCCCGGCTGGCCGACGATTCGCCGCCATCGGCCGGGCGCTCCTGGAAGGAGACCTCCACCCAGTCGTCCTGCACCTCCACCACGAAAGACTGCTCCAAGAACCAGATGCGGTACGGCCCGTCGCTCCAGGCCAGCATCTCGAAGCCGCCCGCTCCCAGTTCCGGCTTGTCGCCGCTGCGGAGCTTCACGGCGTTGCCGAACGGGTCAGCGACCGTCACTTGGATGTCGGCGCGAGGCAGCCGGCCCACGATGCGCCGCGGCCCATTGTGGCGCACTACGGTCATGATCCACGGTTGCGGTCGAGGCGCGGGCGAGGGCGATGGCCTGGCCGGGGCGCTGAGGCTCAAGCCTCCGTAGTAGTGGCCCAGAATCTGCTCTGCATCGGCCCCCTCCAAGGCCATCTGCACCGCCCCTTGGCGGCAGAGGCCCACGCCGTGGCCGTCCGGCTGCATTTCTGTACAGGTGCAGGGCGCCCCCTGGCAATAGGCGATCTCACGGCCCCAGGCCTCTCTCGCCGAGCGGGTCTGCCCGTCGCAATGCGGGAAGTGGAACGCGGCGGCCGGGACCCCATCGTCCAGCAAGACCACGGCGGCGGTCTGCTGGGCGGCTTCCTGTGCTGCCGGCGCCAGCTCAGCCCGCCAAGGTTGGCAGTGCTCTTGGGCGCACAGGGGGACAGGGCCATGGCGGGGAGCTAGCGTTGCCGCCGCGGCCAGGCTCCGAGCGGCGATGGCCAGGGCCCGCCGGGCCTCGGCCGGCAGATCTTCCCCGCCCAGAGCCGACACCACACCGGCCACATAGTCTTCCAGCGAGACCTCTACCGCTTTTCCGCCAGGCTGCAGCACAGCCACCGCTTCCGGCAGCGCCCTGGGGCGCGGCCGTTCCCCCTTGGCCATCCCCTTCAGCACGGTCACCGAAAGCGGCAACGCCGGCGTCCCATCGGGCAGGAACCAGCGCTGGTTGGCGAAGCCACGGTTCTCGGCGGCCGAAAGCAGCCAGAAGCAGATGTTAAACAGGCAATCGGGCAGTGCGCCGTGCATCACCGCGCTGGCCATGGCGAAGCTGCCCTCAGCGTGACGCTCCAAATCCACAGGGGGGTAGTCATGGTGCTCGTAGACGCCGGGCTGAGGCCCGCCTTCGGTGGCCAGCAGCGGCAGTGAGCGCCCCAGGTGCTGGACGACGATCTCGTTGTACCATTCGAACTGGCGGAACCCCACATGGTCTTCGCACCCCGGCGGGCAATGGTAGGGTGTGGCGCAGGGCCAGGCAGCCCTTCCGCCCGCGCCCCAGGTGAGGGGCTTGTTGCCCGGGTAGTTGTGAATGGCCAGGGCCAGACGCTCGGTCAGATGGCGGTGGGCCGGCCGAGCCAACACCTCCAGGCATTCGTCCAGGAAGAGCAGGTCGCTGTAGTTGCCCCCTGGGGCCATGGGCGTGAAGACGGGAATGATCCCCTCCACGGAATGGAACGTCTCCAGGCACGGGAGCAGCAGCTCCATGAAGCGCTCAGGCAGCCCTTCCGGCTCCCACTCGTCCCACTCGTACTTCAGGTTCGGCTCGTTGTAGACGTGGAGGTAGTGCACGCCCCACTCGGCGTAGCGTTCGGCCGTGCGCCGCAGCATGGCCTGATCCAGCGGCGCGACGGTGGGCGTGTACAGGCGCACAATCGGTTCGATCCCCTCCGTCAGCAGCCGGCGAACGAACGCCTCCTGCAACGGTTCGTCGGGCCGGGAGAGCAGCACCAGCCAGCGCACCCCCATCCCGCGCAAGTGCGGTAGGAAGTTGTCCAGATCGTGGTTTCGGTCGTGCAGGTAATCGGGGAACCAGTGGAAGCCGATTCCGGTATCCTGTGGCGGCCTTGGGTAGTCTGTTGCTCGCATCGGTGATTCCTCAGCCTTTTCCCTCAGGGCCTGTGCAGGTCTCAGCGGCTGCAGACCACTTTGAGGATCTTGCCCTCGTCGTCGGCCACCACCCGCACGATGCGGGTGGTCTTGCCGCCTTCATCCAGGGCGAAGGTCTTGCGGAAGGTGAGCGTGTGCAGCTTCTTGGCCCCACCGACGCCGGTCTTGCCGGTGGGCCCAGCCTGCTTGGGCGCCAACAGGCGCGCCGAGTAGGTGGGCTGCACCGCCTTCATCTCCGGGAAGCGGCGCCAGATGCTCTGCGTCACTTCCACCAGCCACTTGGGCTTTGCCATAGCCATGGAGACACCTCCCTGCCCGAGACGCCCCGACTACAGAGCGCACGACACTCTGGCTGCCGGCTCAGCTTCCGCCGGCTCCAGCAGGCGGGCGCGTTGACGGCGGCGCAAGAAGGCGGGGATATCCAGCGTGTTCTCACCTTCCCAGGCCGGAGGGCCGGCCACTGGCGCCAACGACAGCCGCACCGGGGCAGGCGCTTCCCGTTGCGGTTCAGGAGCGGCCGCCTCGACTGGTTGTTCCTGCGGCAGTTCCACCACCGCCGTGTCGGCCCCGCCGATCCCCGTGGCCACCAGGATCACCTGGGCGCGTCCTTCCATCTTGTCATCCAGTGTGGTGCCGAAGATGATGTTGGTGTCGGGGCCCGCAGAGCGGGTGATGGCCTCCACCGCCCGGCTTACTTCTACCAAGCTCAGGTCCGACCCGCCGGTGACGTTGATGAGCAGCCCCTTGGCCCCTTCCACCGAGCGGATGTCCAGCAGGGGGCTTCGCAGCGCCATCTCGGCCGCCACCACCGCCTTGTTCTCGCCGCGCCCCTGACCGATGGACATGAGGGCATAGCCCTGCTGGCTCATCACCGCGCAGACGTCAGCGAAATCCACGTTGATCAGGCCTGGCATGGTCACCAGCTCTGACACGCCTTGAATGCCCTGCCGCAGCACGTCGTCAGCGATGCGAAAGGCGATATCCAGCGACACGGTCTCGCTGATCACCTGCAGGAGGCGGTCGTTGGGCACCACCAGCAGCGTATCCACGGACCCGCGCAGCTCGCGGATGCCGGCCTCGGCCACCATCTTGCGACGCTTCCCCTCGAAGCCGAACGGCTCCGTCACCACGGCCACGGTAAGGATGCCCAGGCTGCGGGCGATACGCGCCACCACCGGCGCAGCCCCCGTGCCGGTGCCGCCGCCCATCCCCGCAGCCACGAAGACCATATCGGCCCCAGCCACCGCCTCGCGGATCTCGTCGGCGCTTTCTTCGGCGGCCCTGGCCCCCACTGTGGGGTTGCCCCCGGCCCCTAGGCCGCGGGTGAACCGCAGCCCAAGCTGAATCTTGGAGGGCGCTTCAGACATGCGCAGCGCCTGGGCGTCGGTGTTGGCCACCACGAACTCCACTCCCAGGATGCCGATCTGCATCATCCGATCCACTGCGTTGCTGCCGGCTCCGCCCACACCGAAGACCTTGATCCGAACGGGTTGCATGGCGTTGACTCCGGTCTCGATGGTCATCTTCACTGCCTCCCTGTGCGCAAATCCTGTCGGGGCCCGGTCCGGCGTCCCCTCATTTCTCCTCACCCCAGGTACTGCGTTACTGCCTCCGCGTCGCTGGCTGCCCGCTTCTCCAGATCGGCCAACTGCTGCAGCCAAGCGTCATCATTCCACACTTCAAGATGCGTGCCTACACCTACAACTACGGCGTGTTCTTTAAGACTAGCGTAGGCAATCTGCCGGTCCGAGAGCGCCACGCGCCCCAGGGCGTCAGGAAGCGCTTCGTGAGCCCCGCCCAACCAGTGGCGCAGCAACCGCCGCCCTTCGCTCTGGGTCAGAGGCAACCCCGCCTGCAGACGGCTCACCCACCCTTCCCACGCCGGAACGGGGAAGACCAGCAGGCAGCGCTCCAAGCCCAGCGTCACCACACACCCCCCTGCCAGCGCCTCGCGCCACCGCGCCGGCAGCGTCAGGCCGCCTTCTTTGCCCCTTGTGAGGGGCGTCTTGTGCTCCCCAAGGAACCACATGCCGCTCACCCGGCCTCCCCACGCCCTACAGCCTCCTCAGGCCCCCCAGTACGGCCTGTCCGATCGGCACACTCCTGCTGCAGGACGCGCTCTCTGCAGTTTATGTCAAGCTAAGTCTGGCTTAGTCCTCGCGCAAGAATCGCTGGCCACGGTAGGCCATGGCGTCCAACAGCTCTTTCGTCTCGGCGGCATCGGCCCCGACCACCCGCTCCACCCGGCAGCCCTTGGCCCGCAGGTCGGCCAACACGGCGTCGTTGATGCCCCGCGGCGACCCCAGGGCCGTGACATGCTGGGCGCAGGCGGCCTCGGCCGGGTCGAAGCCGCAGCTAGGGG
>JAAYZY010000422.1 GCA_012514615.1 Chloroflexota bacterium
AACGGCGCCGACGAAGCCGCCTCTTGGCCAAGGGAGACCTCACCCTCCCCTTCTGCTCTTCACCCGGCAGGGTGTCCTGGCCGGAGGAGCTCATCCTTTCACTCTGGTTGGACCAGATACGGGGGGGCGCCCACTACGGCTGCGCCTTGTCCACCTCCACAACCGTGGAGTGGCTGCGAGTGCCGAGGCTCGGCTGGGTGCCTTCGGTGGAGGTGAGCACGTTGGCCGAGCCAGCGACCTCTGCGCCATCGGGGGCGAGCGCCGGCCACACGCCCTCCAGCAGGCAGACCACCCCCGGCATGATCCGCTCGGTGACGGCGCCAGGCCGCCGCACCCGGCCCTGCGCGCTACGGATCACCACTTCGTCTTGGTTGGCGATGCCCCGCAGCGCAGCGTCTTCCGGGTGCAGCCAGACGTTCTGCTCCTCCCGCTCCCGCATGGCCGGGACGTTGCTGTTCTGGGAGTGCACCCGGTAGCGGGATTTGGGCGTGATGAGCCGCAGCGGGTATTCCGCCGTGGTGGGCAAGACGCGACTCTCCGGAAGCGCCGAGCCGCCAGTCCGCTCGGCGTAGGCGGCGGCAAGGAGCTCCACCTTGCCCGAAGGGGTGTCCAGGGGGTGAACGGTGGGCTCGGCGGCGAAGGCAGCCAAACCCACCCGCATCTGGTCGGCGCCCCAGTACAGGCCGGTGCGGCGGAACTCCTCAGGGTCGGGCACTTCGGAGGCGGCCAGGAACGCCTCCAGCCACTGCCGAGCCTCCCGCCCCTCGCTGAAAGCGGGTCCGAATCCCAGCCGCTCGGCCAGATCCCAGAGAATATCGTAATCGTTTCGCGCCTGCCCCTGGGGGGGCGCAGCTTGGTTGGAGAAGAGCAGGTAGTTGCCTGCCGCCGGGAAGAGAATGTCCTCCCGTTCCAGGAAGGTGGTGGCGGGCAGCACCACATCGCACTGCCGCGCCGTCGGCGTCAGGAAGTAGTCGTGGCAGACGGCAAACTCCAGCTTGGCGAAGGCCCGCAGGCTCTTGTGGGTATCGCTCCCTTCGGTCACGTAGTTGCCACCCACGTTGTACACTGCCTTGATGTCGCTGGGGAAGCCAGCCGCCCGGCCCCCCAGGATGGCGTCGGGCCAACGCAGCACCGGGATGGATGCCGACCCCGCCTTGGGCGGTACGGCAACCGAGCCGACCAAGACGCGGGGTAGGCCGTTGATGAAGTGCCCCCCTGACGTGCCGCCCAACCGTCCCAGGTTGCCCGAGGCCACCTGCAAGGCCACGGCCATGCGCCAGGCGTCTTCGCCCCCCACGGTGCGCTGGATGGAGAAGCCGGTGATGAGCGCGGCCGGCTTGGTGCGGCCGTAGAGCCGGGCCAACTCCACTATGGCCGGGACCGGGGTCTTGCACCGCGCGCTGGCCCACTCGGGCGTGCGGGGCACGCCACCCGGCTCCTCCCCGCGGATGCGCTGGCACAGCCATGGGAAGCCGGTGCTCACTCGCTCCGCAAAGGCCCTGTCAACCAGCCCTTCCTCCAGCCAGACGTAGAGCATGGCCATCATCAAGGCGGTGTCGGTGCCAGGGTGAACCGGGACCCACTGCGTGCCCAACTCCTCCACGGTGGCCGAGCGCCTCGGGTCCACAACGACCACCGGCACTCCACGGCGACGGGCTTCGGCAATGCGAGCGGCCGTCTCGCAGCCAAAGCGGCAGTCGGCGATGTTGGCCCCCCACAGCACGATCAACTGCGAGTGCTGGAGCGTGCCAGGGTCAACGCCCACCGCACTAGTGCCCAGCAGGTAGGGGGTGACGAAGTTGGCCGCGGCCGAGCTGTAGCCGCCGGTGGTGGCTGTGTAGCCGCCGAACAGGCTCAGAAAGCGTTGGGCCAGCTTGCCGGTGTGGTGCAAAGCCCCGCGGCAGGAGCCAGAGCCGCCAAGGTGCAACACGGCTTCCGCGCCGTGGCGCTCGCGGATGGTCCCCAGCTTCTCCGCCACCAAGCTCAGGGCCTCCTCCCAAGTGGCCTCTCGGAACTGGCCATCGCCGCGCTCGCCGCTGCGGATCAGCGGCCGGGTCAGGCGGTCAGGCGCGTACAGTGTGTTGGGCATGCCAAAGCCCTTGACGCAGCCGGCCATGTAGGGACCGCCCAGGGGATTGTTGCCGATGCGTTCCACGCGGCCATCCCGCACGTAAGCGAGCAAAGGACAACCGCCGCCGCAGTCTTTGTTGCAGGAGACAGGGATCCGTTCAAGCATGTAAGTCTCTCCCCCTAGCGGCGGGCCGGCCCCACGATCAGGCCCCGAACTGACGTAGCTCCGCCTCATCCATGCCCCAGTAGCGCCGCCGCCAGCGGTAGAGGGTGGCCTCGGCCACATTGTAGGCCCGACACACCTTGGCCACCGGCCTGCCCGACTCGACTCCATCCAGAATACGGGTGATCTGCCCAGCCTCGTTCCCGATCATACCAGACTCCCTCGCTCAGACTGGCAGTCTTCGGGGGGTAGGTCGCGAGGCCAAACAGCGTCTTGCGTGGGCCAAGCTGTACGAGCAAACGCACAAGGCTGGTCTTGTCTGCCGCCGCTGTGGTGTCTCCCGTCCTACGCTGCGCAAGTGGCGGCGACGGTATCAGGTTGAAGGCGTCGACGGGCCGCGGAGTCGCAGCCGGCGTCCTCACCATTCGCCTGGTCAGAAGGTGTTCGCTGAACAAGAGCCGTGGATCGTGGCGCTGCGCACGCAGCGGCGTCTCGGGGCACGACGCATCCAGAGCGAATCGCAGCGCCATCCATCATGGACTCCACCTCTCGACGGCCACGATCCACAAGCATCTGTGCCGGCTCGGCATCAGTCGCTTGCATCTGGGCAGCCATACCCCCATCTTCACTGATGCCACTGGGCGCCGCGTGACGCTCAATGTGGAGCTCGGCGCCCAGACCACCTATCATCAACTCAGTTACAGGGGCCAAATGCCAGTCAACGTGGTCGGCGAGTGGCGCAAGGGCCATGCCGAACCACTCTGGGTCATGTCCAACCTGGATCCTCAACGGGCCATCTCCATCTACCTGGCCCGCACCAAGATCGAAGAGCCGTCCCGAGACCTCAAGGACCTCTTGGCCCTGGACAAGATGATACTCCAATCTCAGCAACAGATGGAGAAGATGGCCGCATTGGTGATGATCGCCTTCGCCATCGATCTCTTGGCTGGAGAGGTGATCCGCGAGCACCTCTATGGTGACCCCAGCACAGAGACAACCGTCGCCCACGCCACACCCGCCAGCAGCCAACGCAAGTGGCAGCACTATTCTGGCCAGTTCGTCTTACTCAAGCACAAGCTCTCGCTAGCTCGCGACCCCTTCCGACACCTGATCGCTCTGGCCCCAGCCACCTTCGCTACTATCGCCCAGCCGCCTCCTGTCCGAACCTAAGTCCGAACATCAGCCACAAAGGCTTGACAAGCGCCTGGGCCTGTGGTATGATACGAATAGAACGCTTGTTCTATCCCGCCAGGAGGTGACTCATGCGGCCCGGCACCATCGATCGCCAACGGTTTGTGCAGAAGCTCATGGAACTGCAGGGCTACGAGACGCAACTCACCCTGGCCCGGCGGTTGCGGGTGCACCCTTCCACCATCACCCGCATCTACAGCGGCCAGCGCTCCCCGGGGCTGCGCCTGGTCACCGCCGTCCTGCGCGCCTTCCCCCAGGTGCGGCCCGAGGACCTGGGCCTGATCCCCCAGAGCCGCGCCCGCCGCTGAACCGCTGAGTCGCCTAGCGCCCCTGCGCCTGCTCCAGCACCTGCTGGGCGAAGAGCGTTGCGGTCTTCCGGTCGAGGTTGCAGAAGCGCACCTCCCGCAACGAGCTTTCGGGGTGCGCCTGGCAGTAGCGGCGCACCGCGCCCACGATCACCTGGGCCGCCAACGGCTTGGGGAACCCGAAGATCCCCGATGAGATCCCCGGCAAGGAGACGCTTTGCAGGCGGTGAGCGTCGGCCAAGGCCAGGGCGCTCTGTACTGCGTCTGTCAGCTTGGCTTCTTCTCCGCCGCTGCCCCACACCGGCCCAACGGCGTGGATGACGTAGCGCGCCGGCAGCCGCCCCGCGCCGGTGATGGCCGCCGACCCAGTGGGCACCGAGCCGTGGCTTTCCACCCAGCTTCGGCTCTCGGCCTGGATCTCCGGGCCGCCGCGCCGCACATTGGCCCCAGCCACGCCGCCGCCGTGGGCCAAACTGCTATTGGCGGCGTTGACCACGGCATCCACCGCTTCCTCGGTTAGGTCGCCCTGCACCGCCCGCAGGATCGGGCCGTTGGGCAGCCGCGTTTCAGCCAGCACCTCGGGCATGGCATTGCCTCCTCATCCGCCCGGCGGCGTCAGGCCGCCGCGCAAGAGCCGCACCTCCCCCACGTGGGCATCCAGCAAGATCAGGTCGCCGTCGTGCAAGCGCTGCGTGGCCAGCGACACGCCCACCAGCGCTGGCAAGCCGTATTCCCGGGCCACCACCGCCCCGTGGGAGAGCTGCCCCCCGGTCTCCAACACCAGGCCGCCCAGTCGGGAGAAGACCGGCGTCCAGCCTGGGTCCACCGCCGGCGCCACCAGGATGTCGCCGCTGTGGATGTGAGCCAAGTCGGCTGGCGAGCGCACCAAGCGCGCCGACCCCTGCGCCAGGCCCGGGCTGACCACCACGCCGGCCAGCGTCTGCAGGGCCGGCTCGCCGGCCTGCAGCGGCGCATTGCCCCGCAAGAACGGCGGGTACGCCACGCTGGGCGGCAGCGCGGCGTCATCCCGGCAGAGCCGAGTGAAGGTGGCCAAGCGGCTGGCCAGGCGCGGCGCAGACAGCGGAGCGCCCCCCTCCGCGGCCTCCGCCACTTCGTCCCAGGTGGCGAAGAAGAGATGCCCCGCCGTGGGGAGCGCGCCCTGCTCCATCCACAGCTTCCCCATGGTCAACACGGTGCGGCGCTGAAACGCCAGCACCCGCTGCCAGGCGAAACGCTGCGCTTCCCGCAGGCGCACATAGCGGCGCGTCAGCCCCACCAGCGGCCGCAGGACCCGTGCCCCCGGGGGCGCGGACGGCGGCCCGACCGGCGCTTGGGGTTGAGCATCAAGCAGCGGCAGCAGCAGCGCCTGGACCTGGCTGGGGTCATCGGCGAAGGTGGGCACGTGGAGATCCAGGCTGTAGGAGCGGTGGCCGTAATCCTCCAAGAAGGCCGCCAGCGCCCGGGGGGCGCGGCCCTTGCCGCGCAAGGCCGCCAAGCCTCCTTCGGCGCGGCAGGTCTCCGCCAGCCCCTCCAAGGCGCGGTTTAGGCGCACCGAGACCGTCTCCACGTCAGCCACTGCTGCTGCGGCCGCTTCGGCGCCGCGCTCACGGCCCCACAGGGCCTTGGCCAGACGGCGCAGCAAGGTGTAGAGCAGGTCGGCCCAGGTTAGGCTCCAGCGATGCACGGCCAGCAGCTCCCGGCTGAGCTCCTGCGCCTGCGTCACCAGCCCCCAGAGGGCCGGGAGGTCGGCCGCGGCCTGGCGTTCCCGCTCCAGGGCGGCCAAGCGCGCCACGGCCTGCTTTTCGAACGCCGCCCAGCGGCGGTGGTTGTGCCACGGCGAGACCAGCGCCGGCTGTGCCCAGAAGGCCCCCAACAGCGCTCTCCACAGCCGAGGCGCCCACAGGCCCGGCGGCTCGGGGGCCTGCCGACGCAGTCGGATATCGCCGTCGGGGAAGTAGCGAGCGGCGTCCTCCGGCAGGAGCCCATCGGGGAACAGCTTGTAGAGCCGTGCGAAGACCCCCACATCCACATAGGGGTGACCGCGGCGCAGGCGCATGATCGCCTGCTGGTCCAGGTCGTGCACCCCCAGGTAGCGTAGGGGCTCGCGGAAGGCCAGCTCCTCCAACAGGGGCTGGATCAGCGTCCAGCCCAGGGGGGAGACCGGCTGGTGGAACCGCTCGTTGAGGAAGCCGGCGCTCCACAGACGCTGCGGACCTTGGGGGCCGCGGTCGAAGAACGGATCATAGCGAGCGGTGACCGGGCGGCTCTGCAGAAGGAACAGGTCGCCATCCAGTAGGCCAAACTCTACGTCCTGCGGCGCGCCGAAGAGCCCCTCCAAGGCCAGGGCCAAGGCCGCCGCCTGGCTCACCTGCGCCTCCGACAGGGCGGCCACCTCTTGCAGGGGGGGCGGCACCGCCTGGCGCACCAGCCCGGCCTGGCCCACGCCGCCGGGTACCCAGCGGTGGCTCTTCCACCCAACCTGCGGCGGGCGCAGCGGCCGGAGCGTCTGGCGGTCGATCCAGAACCGGTCCACCTCGCCCCGGCCCGACACCACGCCCTCGCCCAGACCCCAGGCCGCTTCCACCAGCACGGCCTCGGGCCGGCCCAGCGTGTCTTGGGAAAAAGCCACCCCGGTCGCCTCACAATCCACCTGCCGCTGCACCAGCACCGGCATGGCCAGGTCGCTTTCCGACAGGCCACGGTCGCGGCGGTAGGCCAAGGCCGCCGGCGACCACAGCGACAGCCAGCAGCCCAGGATCGCCTCCCACAGGGCGTCGGCAGTGTGGACGCCCAACCACGTGCCGCCTTGGCCGGCGAAGGAAGCCTGGGGCAGGTCTTCGGCGCTGGCCGAAGAGCGCACCGCCAACGGGGCCTGTCCCCCTCGGCTCAGGCGGAGGTAGGCTTTGCGCACGGCTTCCTGCAGGGCCAGCGGCAGGCGCTCCTGCAGCAGCTCCACCGTGGCAGGGGCAGGCTGCCGTCTGCGGCCCATGGCCTCCACGAAGCCGAGGTAGGTGCGGCTGGTCAGGCAGAAGCCCGGCGGCACCGGCAGGCCCTGGTAGAGAGCCTCGCCCAGACGCGCCGCCTTGCCCCCCACCAGCGGCAGGTGGCCCAAGCGCACCTCATCGAGCCAGAGGATGTAGGGGTCTGCGGTCACGGCCCGCCGCCTTCCATACCCTGCTGCTTCCATCGCCAGGCAGCCCGCCAGGGCGGCCTCAGGGGGCTGGGCGCAGCTTAGCCTCGCCCCCGGCCTCACGAACAGCCGCCCGCGCCAGCGCTGCCGTGGGGTTCACCAACGGCACCGCTGCGTCCCCATCGTGCAGCACCAAGGGCAGCTCGGTGCAGGCCAAAATGACCGCCTGCGCGCCCTGCTGCACCAGGTCAGCCACCACGGCGGCCAGCGCGGCCTTCACCGCCTGGCCCTTGTGGCCAGCCTTCACGGCGAAGATCGACTCCAGCACTCGGGCCTGGGCGGCGGCGTCCGGCAGCAGCGTGGCCATCCCCCGCCGGGCCAGGGCCAGGGTATATAGCCCGCTCTGGACGATGGCGGTGCTGGCCAGCAGGCCCACCTGGCGGGCATCCGGCGTCTGCGCCTGGATCTCCTCCACCGTGGCCTCCACGATGCTGAGGATGGGGATCTGCACACTGGCCTGCACCGCCTCCAATAAGATGTGCGCCGAGTTGCAGGGGATCACCAGGAAATCCGCCCCGGCCTGCTCCAGGGCGCGAGCCGTGGCCACCAGGGCCGAGGTGGGGTCAGGGCCCCCTTCCAGCACGGCGGCCTGCCGGCTGGGGATCTTGGCGTTGCTGTCCACCAGGATGCGGAAATGATCCTGATCGGTCTGGGCCTCTGTGTGGCGGGTGATCTCCATGAAAAGATCCGCCGTGGCTTCAGGCCCCATGCCGCCAAGGATGCCGATCACCTTCTCTTGTGTCATACTGGCTTTCTCTCCGCGCCGCAAGGCATGGAATAAGCTGGGTTCTCCGCCAGGATTATACCAAGCCCGGCAACGGACGACAAAACCCACCGCGCCAGAGATGGGCCGGGCGGCAGGGCTAGCCGGTTTGCCGCACCTGTTGTATACTTTGGGGCATGGAACCGAGCAGGGAGAGAATGTCACAGGGTGCCCAAGGGTCCCTGGAGGCGCGCCTCAAGGCGCAGGCGGAAGCGCTGGGCTTCGACCTGGTGGGCATCGCCGCGGCCGGGCCGACGCTCCACAGCGGGGCCTACCTCCGCTGGCTGGAGGCCGGCCGCCACGCCGGGATGGCCTACCTGGCCCGCCCCGATGCCGTGGCCAAGCGGCTGGAGATCGAGCGGGTGCTGCCGGGCGTGCAATCGGTGGTGATGGCGGCCAAGAACTATTACTCCGGCGACTTCGACGCGGCCCAGCGCACCGACCCGCGGCGGGGCCTGATCTCCCGCTACGCCTGGGGCCAAGACTACCATCACGTCCTGCTGCCGCGCCTGAAAGCCTTGGGCCGGTGGCTGGACGGGGCGGCTGGGCCGGGGCTGGCTTGGCGCGCCTACGTGGACACCGGGCCGATCCTGGAGCGAGAGTGGGCCGTGCGGGCCGGGATGGGGTTCGTGGGGCGCAACGCCACCCTCATCCACCCTCGTTGGGGCTCGTACCTGTTCTTGGGGGTGCTGCTGGTCACCATCC
>JAAYZY010000423.1 GCA_012514615.1 Chloroflexota bacterium
CGCTTCGGAGACCCGGGCACGCAAGGCCAACCGCAGCGGCCCTCGCCACGGTAGGGCCCGCCGCGCTCGCTCTCGGTAGTCGTCCAGTTGGGCCAGGCGGTACTGGGCAGCCGTCCCCCCGGGCACCGTCAACCGCCAGCGGCCGGGGCCAGTCTGCTCCACCGCGGCGCCCGGCGTGGTCACCGCCGCCAGGGCCGGGATCACTCTTCCCCCTCCCGCTGCAGGGCAACTCGCTCGGCCACGAAGAGGGGCGCACGCACCCAGCCCACCTCATCAGCGATCACCCGCAGCTGCAACCCGCACTGGGCCAGCGCTTCCCCGTACTGCTCCAGCGAGAACCCCTCGCTCTTGCCCAAGGCCGCCCGGCCCAGCCAACGGACCAGAGGGTGGTGCAGCCTCACGTAGAGCCCGGCCATGACCAGACGGCCGCCCGGCGCGCCGCTGGCCGGGTCTGGCGGCCTGAGGACCCGGGCCGCCTCCCGCAGGGTGGCGCGCTCAACGATGTACTCGGCCGGGAACGTGGCCACCACCGCGTCGAACAAGCCGGCGGCAAAGGGCAAGGCCTGGGCCGCGGCGCAGACCCGGGGCGGCGCCAGCCTGCGGCGGTCTGCCTTGCGGGCGGTGAGCCGCTGCATGGCCAGTGACGGATCGATCCCCACCGTCGGCCAGCCCCGGCGCGCCATCTCCAGCAACAGCTCGCCGGTGCCGAAGCCCAGCTCCAGCACCCGCTGGCCGCCCACATGCTCCAAGGCGTCGAGCCGCCAGCCGTTCCAGCGGCCCAGGCTCACGCACCAGCTCACCGGATCGTAGGCCCAAGCCCATTGGTGATACAGCCGGTGGGTCGCCCACCCGTACAGGCGCTGTCGCCAATCCCCCTGCCGCTTGCTCACCGGGCACCTCCTGCACAGCCTCGGAGCATTATACCATGCGGGGAGCTCCGTCACCCGGCCAGGGCAGCGACCGGCCGCCGCGCCAGCCAAGAACCGGACGCTCAGCGGTGGCGGCCGCCCCGCTTCGGCGCGAGAATGGCCCGGGGCGCGCCGTGCTTCCTCTGCCCGGTGCGGCCACAACCGATCAGGGAGATGCATACCCCAGGAACCGCCTATCCATCCTTTTCACCCTGGGCTGCCTGAGCTGCGCCGTGGCTGCACCCAGCCCCACCCCAGCGGCAGCCCCCACGGTCACACCTGTGCCCACCCCCGCCCCCATAGCCCCGCCCACGCCCACGCTGGCCGCCGCATCGACCGCCAGCTCGGCCGCGGATTGGACCCTCCAGCTGGTGGAGCTAGAGTGGGTCGGCCTAGCCACCGAAGTGCCGGCCGGGTGGCAGCGCCTGGAAGGGACCCTGGCCTGGACGCCGCCTGGACCGAGCGGAATCTGCTTGGGCGTCCACGGCATGGCGCTGCAACCACCCATGGAAGCCGGGCCAGCGCTGCTGCCCCAGCCGGCCCAGGTGTTGGACTTCCAAGCCGTGGACGGCCCCTGGGGTCAGGGGCGCAGCCCCACCCTGGAGGTCTACACCCCGGCCCAGGTGGGCGATAGCAGCCCCACGGTGGAGTCGGTGGAGATGCACGCGCTGTTCGTGGTGCAGCGCGCCGGCTCGCGCCAGGCCATCGACTCCTTCGCCTCAGCCCCCGACGCAGCCCAGCTGGCCACGCTGGAGCCGCTGCTGCGGCACATGGTGGGGAGCGCCAGCCTGGTCGGCATGTGAGCGCCCTTCCCGCGCTTCACCCCGTCCAGCCTCTCTTTCCTGCCCGGCCGGCCGTTTCCCCTTTGCCTTGGTGTATGCTATAATCCCCTGACCTGGGCGGCGGTTGGGCAGCGCCGCCGCCGTCGGGAGGCTCAGAAGGGATGGAGGAACGCCCAGTGGCCGAGGAGCGGGTCACCATCAGAGGCACCAGGGATGGCTTGGTGGTTATCCTGGGTCCGGGTGAGCTATCGGCCTTGCTGGCGCAGCTAGACAGCCACATCGCCCAGCGCCCGGCATTCTTCCGCAGCGGCCGAGTGGCCCTGGAAGTGGGCCGCCGCAGCATGGGCAGCGAAGACCTACAGGCCGTGGGCGCCTGCCTGCAGCGGTGGGGCATGTCGCTGTGGGCTGTGGAGAGCGACTCCGCCGAGACAGCCGCCTCCGCCCGAGCGCTGGGCCTGGAGACCAGCCAGCGCGGTCCGGCCCCGACGGCGTCCGAATCGTCAGTGCCTCTGGCCCAGGGGATGCAAGGGATGGTGCTGCGGCGCACGCTGCGCTCTGGTCAGTCGATCCGCTACCATGGGCACGTGGTGCTCATCGGCGACGTGAACCCTGGAGCGGAGATCGAAGCCACAGGCAACGTGGTGGTCTGGGGGCGGCTGCGGGGCATGGTGCACGCCGGCGCGCAAGGCGACACCGATGCGCTCATCTGCGCGCTGGGGCTGACGCCCACCCTGTTGCGGATCGCCGACGTGGTCGCGCGGGCGCCAGAAGGGGAAGGGACCCGTCGCCCCACCCCAGAAATGGCCTTCCTGCGGGAAGGCGTGATGGTGGTGGAGCCTTGGGCCTGAGCCCAAGACCTACATCGGGTGTTGAGGAGGTTTCATGGCAGCCAGGATCGTGACCATCACTTCAGGCAAGGGCGGGGTGGGCAAGACCACCACCACCGCCAACCTAGGCGTCGCCCTGGCCCTATCGGGCAAGCGCGTGGTCACTGTGGATACCGACATCGGCCTGCGCAACCTGGATGTGATGCTGGGCCTGGAGAACCGCATCGTCTACGATGTGGTGGACGTGGTGGAAGGCCGCTGCCGCCTGCACCAAGCGCTGATCCGCGACAAGCGCCTGCCGCAACTGCACCTGTTGCCAGCTGCCCAGACCCGCGACAAGACGGCGGTGAACGCCGACGACCTGACCGCCGTCTGCGAACAACTGCGGCCAGACTTCGACTTTGTGATCATCGACTCGCCGGCTGGCATCGAGCAAGGCTTTCAGACCGCCGTGGCCCCGGCCGACCTGGTGCTGATCATCACCACGCCGGAGGTGGCCGCCGTGCGGGATGCCGACCGCGTCATCGGCCTGGCAGAAGCCAACGACAAAGGGCCGGCCCAGTTGATCATCAACCGCCTCAAGCCCGGCCTGGTGCGCCGGGGCGACATGCTCTCCACCGCCGATGTGGTGGAGATCCTGGCCATCGACCTCATCGGCATCGTACCCGAAGACGAGCAGATCATCGTGGCCGCCAACCGCGGCAAGCCGGTGGCCTTCGAGAGCAACACGCAGGCTGGCATGGCCTTCCGAAACATCGCCCGCCGCCTGAACGGCGAAGAGGTGCCTTTCTTGGATGTGGACAAGCCCCAGGGGATCCTGGGCCGCATCTTCGGGCGGGTGATGTCTCCCAACGCCTGACCCGCCGCAGGCTGTGGACTGGCTGAGGAGTGGTAGCAGGGAGCAAGGGGGAGCTATGGGCTTTCTGGACCGTTTGCTAGGTCGGCAGGAATCGTCCAGCCGTGCTGTGGCCCGTGAGCGGTTGGAGCTGGTCTTGGGCTACGATCGGTCGGACATCTCGCCCAAGATGCTTCAAGACCTCAAAGACGAGCTGATCAACGTCATCTCCCAATACGTGGAGATCGACCGTGAGCGCGTGGAG
>JAAYZY010000424.1 GCA_012514615.1 Chloroflexota bacterium
CCACGTAGGGGATAAGGAAAGCCATCACGCCCAGAAGCACTTCGCCAGCCAAGACGTTGCCGAAAAGACGGAAAGAGAACGAGATGACTTTGGAGAACTCGCTAACAAGCTCCAATAGCCCCACGATCCCTTCGATGAAGCCCATGGGACTGAGGCGGAAGGCGAAGAACTTCTTCAGATAGGGCAGCCCCAGGGCTTTGAGCCCGAAGTACTGGCTCAGCACCACGGCAACAACGGCCAGCGCCAGGGTGGTGTTCAGGTCGGTAGCTGCCGACCGCAGCAGGGGGGCTAGGATGTAACCCTCCCCGGCGTGGGTCTCTGCGCCGTGGCTGCCGGCGGTCGCTTCCGCCGCCTCCACCCGCTCCGAGGTCAGGATGCCCACGGCGCCGGCCCACTCCACCTTGTAGCCGGTCTCATCTCCGTAGGGATGCTCCAAGACGCCAAAGCCGCCGTACAGCGGCGTGATGCCCAGCCAGTTGGAGGTGACCACCAAGAGGAAGATGGTCATGACGATGGGGAAGAACTTGCGGGCCCACTCCTTGCCGACGATCTCCTCCACCATGTTGTAGAAGCCTTCGATGATCATCTCAAAGACGTTCTGCAAGCCAGAGCGAGGCACCAGTTCCATGCGTCGGGTGGCCACGTAGGCCAGGCCCACCAACAAGAGCATGCTCACCCAGGTGGCCAGCAGGGTGTTGGTGATGGGGATGCCGGCGATGCGCAGGACAGGCTCGGCTGGCAGGGAGACGGTAGGTAGCACAACCGGGGGAAGGAACAGCCGGGTGAGGGCGAAGACGACGACGAGTGCGAGCACGCCGAGAAGAGAGTAAAGGAAGGTCTTCTGCTTCAGAAGTCGTGGCACCAGGCATCCCTCCAAAAGATGGGTACTTCGGTAGACTGCGTCGGCAGGCCCTCGGGGAGGGTGCGTCTAGGGGCGGTCTGCCCCATGCGACCCTGTTCCCTCTTCGCTTTCTGGCGACGGCGGCTCGGCTGCTGGCTCCTTGGGGGGCGCGATCTGGGCCATCATCCGAGAAGCCATGCGTACCGCGCCCACAGTAGCCGCCAGAGTGCCGACCAGCATGCTGATCAGGATGAAGACGGGGGCCGTCCCCAGCCTCTGGTCCAACCAGACCCCGAGAGCCAGGGGAGCCAACAAAGAAAACGCTACCACCCAGCCAAGCTGCATGAACTCCGCCAGGTACGGCCAGCGTTTCCGCTCTGTTGTCTTGCGCTCCTCGTCAGGTTCGTACCCTGAACGATGCGGCATTATAGCAAGACCTCGGCGATTTCGCAAGTCCTACGGGGACCGGGGCATCCGCGGCCCCCGTAGGTGTAGGGGCGCGACGCTACAGCGCTAGGCTGGCCACCGTGTCAGCGTCAAGCTTTCGGATGACGGCCATCAGCAGCTTCAGGGCGTTGTCGTAGTCGCCGCGGTGGATAACCGAGTTGTGGCTGTGGATGTGGCGAGAGGGCAGCCCGATGGTGATGGTGGGTACCCCCTGGTCGTGCATGTGGATGCGGCCGCCGTCGGTGGCGCCGCCAGTAATGGCCGACATCTGCAAGGGAATCTCCTCCTGCTTCGCTGTCTCGATGACCAGGTCCCGCAGCTTCAGGTTGGGGATCATGGCCGCATCGTACAGCAATACCGAGGGGCCCTTGCCCATAGCCACAGCCTTCTCTTCGTCCTCCAGCCCGGGGATGTCGCCGGCGATGTCCACATCCAAGATGATGGCCACGTCCGGGTCCACCAAGGCCGCGCTGGTCTGGGCGCCGCGCAGCCCGACTTCTTCCTGCACGGTGGCTGCGGCATACACCGTGTTGGGGTGGGGCTCCCTGGCCAACTGCTGCAGCACCTGGACCATGAGGGCGCAGCCGGCGCGGTCGTCCCACGCCTTGTTCAGGTAGGCCTGGCCGTTGGCCATGGTGTGGAACGCGCTATCGGGCACCACCGGGTCGCCCAGCCGAACGCCGGCCTCTTCGACCTCCTCCTTGGAGCTGACGCCGATGTCGATGTACATGTCCGACAGCCGCACGATCTTGTCGCGGTCTTCTTTCTTGAGCAGGTGGGGCGGCTTCGCTCCGATGATCCCTACCAGGTCGCCCTTGTGGGTCTTGACGATCATGCGCTGGCCAAGCAGGGTCTGGTCCCACCAGCCGCCCAACTGCACGAACTTGAGAAACCCCTCCTTGGTAATGTAGCGCACCATGAGGCCGATCTCATCCATGTGAGCTGCCAGGATGACGCGGGGACGTGCGCTGCTGCCCTCCTTGCGCGCCACCAGGCTGCCCAGCTTATCCTGTTCAATGGCGGCTACCGGCTCCAAGTAGGTGCGCAGGGTGC
>JAAYZY010000425.1 GCA_012514615.1 Chloroflexota bacterium
GCTACGAGGCTCGACTGACTGGCGATCAGGGCTCGGGCATCCTGCTTTCCATGGTGCAGGCCCACGGCCTAGCGGTGATCCCCGAAGAGGCGCGCAGCCTGCCAGCGGGCAGCCGGGTGCAGGTGCTGCTGTGGGATGGCGTGGCGTCGGTGAGCCCGGGGGGGTGACGGCGAGGTGAACGAGCTCTGGCTTGCCCTGGCGCAGGTGGTGGAGGCGAACGAGGTGGTGGCCCTGGCCACGGTGGTGGAGGCCCAGGGTTCTTCGCCGGCCAAGGCTGGGTTCAAGGCGCTGATCTGGCCCGACGGACGCCTGGTGGGCAATGTGGGCGGCGGCGCCCTGGAGCAGCGCATCCGCGCCGACGCTCAGGCAGCGATGCAGAGGGGTGACTCCAGCCTGGTGCACTATGCCCTGAGGGAAGAAGGCCCGGCTGCTGTGGGGATGGTCTGCGGCGGCGACGTGCGGGTCTTCATCGAGGTTCTGGGGCCGCCGCCGGCTCTGTTGATTGTAGGCGGGGGCTTCATTGGCCAACCGTTGGCTGAGATGGCGCGTCTGGTGGGCTTTCGGGTACAGGTGGTGGATCCCAGGCCGGCACGGGGCGACAGGCCGGCCCTGACGCCGGACCTGCTGACGGCCCAGACCTACCTGGTGGTGGCGACGGAGGACCAACAGGGCGATCTGGAGGCGTTGCGTGTGGCCCTTGGCTCGCCAGCGGCCTACATCGGCATGGTGGGCAGCCGCAGGAAGACGGCGGCGATCTTCGATGACTTGCGACGCCAAGGGGTGGCCGAGACCCTGCTGGCCAGCGTCCATGCCCCGGTGGGTCTGGACCTGGGCGGCAGCCACCCGGCGGAGATCGCCCTGAGCATCTTGGCAGAGGTGGTGGCGGTGCGGCACGGCGGCAGCGGCCGCCCACTGTACCAGCAGCATGGGGATGCGGGCAGGTGACGCCGGTGCGGCGGGGGGTGGCGATGGTTCGGAACGGTGGGAGCGGGGAACGTGCATGGACGGGGTGGCTGCCTGCGTTGCTGATTGCCGTGGGCGTGCTGGCGTTGGCGCTGGGCCTGCGAGGGATGGGCGTGCGCATCGGCCAGGCTGACTTGCCCACGCCCGGCCCCACGCCCCGGGCGCTGCCCACGGCCGCTCCGCGGCCGCAGCCGACCTCCACCTGGGCCACCGTGTGGGTATCCCCTGCGGTGCCGCCGGAAGTGGCCCTGCCGGTGGCGCAGTGGGTCACGGCGCACCCTGACAGCCACCGCATGGTCGCCGATGCCGGCCTGGCCCGGGTCACCGTGGGGGTGCAGCGTCCTGAGAAAGGCGAAGGCACGCTGATCAGCGAACGCATCTACGTGGCGGCTGTGCCCTACCTGCGCCCGACGTTGGCTGGGCCGACATTCGCCGAGCTCCAGGCGCAATGGCAGGCTCCCCAGGCCGACGAGGAAAGGCTGCTCTGGGTGGTGGAAGCCAGTGCCCGTTCGGCCATCTCAGCCCTGCTGGGCGCACCCGGCGACGTGGCTGTGGAAGCGGTGCCGGCGGGTCAGGTGGCCGGTCGAGCCTGGGAGGCGGAGCGGGCTGTCGCTTTCTTGCCGTTCGAGCATCTGTCGCCTCGGTTATCCCCTTTGCCGCTGGGAGGCCATTCCGTGCTGGATCCCCAAGACGCCTTGGAGGCCTACCCCCTGGCCCTGCGCATCTGGGTGAGCGGGCCTGAGGCGCTGAGGGCCCCGCTGGTGGCCGTTCTCCAGGAGGCTGGCCTGCCCGAAAGCAATCGGGACACGCAGGGCCTGGGCCGGGTGGCTGTGGCCGGAGGCGTGGCGCTGACCCGGGGGGTGGCTCTGGGCATCGAGCGGCAGGGCGACCCGGCGTATCCCGCGCGGGGCATCGGGCCGCAGCTTGCGGCGGCGGACGTGACCCACGTGAGCCATGAGGTCTCGTTCAGCGAGGAGTGTGCGCCGGCGGCGGTGATGGCGCGCTTCTGCGCCCGGCCTGCGTACATCGAGACGCTGTTGGCCTTGGGCTGCGACCTGGTGGAAGTGAGCAGCAGCCGCACGTTGGACGCCGGGCCAGAGGCCGCCTTGGCTTCGTTGGACTTGTATGCGGACAAAGGGCTGCAGGTGGTGGGCGGCGGCCGGAACGCCGTCGAGGCGGGGCAGCCGCTAACGCTGGAGGTGAAGGGGACGCGGGTCGGCTGGCTGGCCTACAATCAGGCCGGGCCGCCGGAGGTCTGGGCTGGCGACGACCGCCCAGGGACGGCGCGCTTCGACCTGGCACAGGCCGTTCAAGACATTGCCTCGCTCCGGCCACAGGTGGATGTGCTGATGGTCCACGTGCAACACACCGATGCCTACGCCGCGCGCCCCACCTCTCGACAGCGATTGGATTTCTTGGCCCTGGCCGAGGCCGGCGCTGATATCGTGGTGGGTATGCAGGCCCACCGGCCGCAGGGGCTGGAGTTCAGGGATGGGAGCCTGATTCTCTACGGGCTGGGCAATCTGATCTTCGATCAGGTCTGGTCCCAGCCCACTCGGCAGAGCGCAGTGGCCTGGCACACCTTCTACCGTGGGCGTCACCTGGCCACCGAGCTGCGTTTCACCGAGGTGGATGAAGGCGGCCAGCCCAATTGGCTGGAGGGCGAGGCAGCCCAGGCCCTGTGGACGGAGACCCTCGCGGCCAGCCCGGGCAAGGCCCCTTGATCCGCCGCACTCGGCCTTGGGGGCGAGGCGAAGGACCAACTGGAGAAAAACCTCTGGGACAGCCACCTGCAGACGCTCTGCAGGTGGTTCGTCGCGCTGTCTCGATTGACAAGCC
>JAAYZY010000426.1 GCA_012514615.1 Chloroflexota bacterium
CAGGCGAAGGCCCGAGAGATAGGCATCGACGAGAACGTGGTCGCCAGCCGGGAGATGCAGCTGGATCGCTATGCCAGCCAGTTCTATCTGCGGGGCAATCCGTGGAATGTGTCGCAGCAGGGCGTCCTTGGCGTCCTGTCTGGCAAATCAGAGGGTGTGCCAGACGACGTAGCGATGCAGGAAACAGACCAGATTCTCGCTGTTCGTGACCAGTTGCGAGCAATGGGCTACAGCCTGGGTGAATCTGATGCAATGGCAAAGCGCTGGCGTCAAGAGGCGCATCAGAAAGGCTACTCGGCAGCCGTGCATTCGCAGCGCCAGATCCAGGCACTGACCACGCAGCCCAGCCTGAAGCTGCGCTACGGCATGTCGGATGTGCAGGCTCAGCGGCTGACAAACCAGTGGCTGGCCGACTCAGACGCATCGGGCCTCTCGTTCGAGGCCGTTGCAGGGCAGGCCACGCAAGCCTACGACCTGGCCATGACGCTGATGAGCCGTGGTGGGACGTGGCAGGACCGGCAGGTTCAGGCTCGTGCCTGGCAACAGGAAGCCGCTGCCCGCAACCAGCCGCTGGACGTCTTCGCCGGCCGGCGCATGTCTGCTGAGGACATCGCCAAGCAGTTCTTCCGCCGGCGGGGCGAGCCTTCGGTGCGCATGGCTACGGGACTCTTCGAGGAGTTGATCGGACAGGGCTACTCGGCCGACCGGATCGCCAGCGCCATGTCGTACCAGCTCGGGCTCGCCGGCCCCCAGTCGTACTCGGACATGTACCGGGCTAAGGGGATGGGCGAGTACGCCGTCGTCGACGCCATGGGCATGACCTACGGCCAGATGTCGCCCTGGAGGTGGGGTGGCGGGCAGGGGATGCCTCGGGGCTTCGGGTTCCAGCCGGCGCAGAAGTTCATGCTCCCCAACGGCATGATGAAGCCGATGGTCGAGATCCAGGCCATGCAGATGCAGTCGAACTACGATTACACCATGGCCGGGATCGGCCTCTCGCAGGCGGGACTGAGCCAGCAGATCACCGGCACCCGGGTTATGTGGGGCTATCAGGACCAGATGCGGGACCTGAACCGAGACCAGGCCCGCAAGCAAGAGGAGATGGCCAAGGCATCGGCGGGGCTGCGCAAGCAGCAGCTCCTCGAAGAGCACGCCCTGCAGCAGCAGATCTTTGAAGAGAACATCCGCTACCAGACCGAGATCATGGGGATCGAGCGGCAGCACCAACTGACGAAGCGGGAATGGGCCAGAGAGGACATGGCCATCCAAAGGGAACGCTTCGAGGTGCAGTCGTCCTGGCAGCTTGAGGACATCGACCGGGGCATCAAGTTCGCCACGGGGCGAGAGAAGATCGACCTGATGCGGCACCGGGACCGCATGGAAGAGCAGCAGGAGTGGGAACGCTCAGACCTGCGCAGGTCCCAGGGCCGCTTCGAGACCCAGGCCAGCTGGGAAGACGATCTCTTCGAACGGCAGCGGGTGCACTTCGAGACCATGACCGAGCTGCAGCGCCAGCTCTCGGACATGCAGTTGCAGCACCCCCTGGAGTCGATGGACCTGGAGAACTCCCAGCGGGCCGAGCGCCTCAAGAACATGGAGGCGGAGTGGGCGCTGGAAGACCAGATGACGGCGCAGCAGCGCAAGATGCAGGAAGAGGGGTGGAAGAACCAGCAGGCCAGTCTCGCCCTGCAGGCCAAGCACGCCAAGGAGATGCTGGAGTACTCCATCGTCCAGGAAGGGCACCAGATCACCATCAGCCAGAACCAGGCCACAATGAATCGCTACGTGGAGCAGTTCTCCAAGGACATCGACGACGTGGGCGTAGCGCTGGACCGCATCAAGGCCAAGATCGACGCCATCAACCAGGCGTCAGGCGGCAAGCCGCCGGATCCCAACCAGGATGATCGTAGCAACCATGGCGGGAACTCCGGAGTACCCGAAGGGGCCGGTCCGAACATGGCGGTGGCCATCAACGTGTACGACGCCACCGATCCGC
>JAAYZY010000427.1 GCA_012514615.1 Chloroflexota bacterium
CAAGGGGTGGACGGCTACAGCGGCGCTGCCGATACGTTCATCTCGTCATGGTACCCCACCCGCAACTACGGGGCGGCCGACTACCTAGGCGTGCGCTCGCAGGGCGTTAGCGGGGGGCTGCTGCGCTTTGAGCTGCCGGCCCTGCCCCAAGGAGCCACCCTGGTACAGGCCAAGCTCACCGTCTTCGCCCAGTACCGCTCCAACACTAACTGGATGTGGCTGGAAGCCTATGACGTCTACCGCTCGTGGCTGCCCACAGAGGCCACCTGGACCAAGGCCAGCAACGCCCTGACCTGGGCCCAGCCCGGCTGCGGCTGCACCGCTACAGACCGGGCCAGCACGCCGACGGACAGCGTCTTCATGCAGTCCTCCGGGGTCGCCTACGACCTGGATCTGACGCCGCTTGTACAGCGGTGGCTGGAAGACCCCAACACCAACCGCGGCGTCCTGCTGTGGGCCAACAGCAGCGGGTCGGTCCAGTACGATCTGGCCAGTTGCGAGGCTGAGAGCGCCGGCCGCCGACCCAAGCTCACCCTGGCCTACCATTTGGAGGGCGACCCGGCACCCGCTACGGCCACAGCCACACCTACTCCCACCGCCGGCAGCGCCGCCACGGCCACACCCACCCGTACCGCCACCGCCGGCAGCGCCGCCACGGCCACACCTACGCCCACCCACACCGCCACCGCCGGCAGCGCTGCCACGGCCACGCCCACCCGCACCGCCACAGCCCAACCCAGCCAGACCGTGGAAACCGTCCTCGCCATCGGCCAGGACGCCTACATCAGCCAGTGGTTCCCCACCACCGCCTTCGGCGCCAGCTCCCTCCTGGGCATCCGCCCCCCAGACGTCTCTGCTGCTCTGTTCCAGTTCAACCTGAGCCCCATCCCGCAAGGCGCCCAGATCCTCAGCGCCTCCCTCCAACTCTGGGCCCAGCGCCAGTCCAACGTCCACAGCCTCACCGCAGCCGTCTACCCCATCACCAAACCCTGGAACGCCGCCTCCGCCACCTGGAACAACGCCGCCCAGGCCCAACCCTGGCAGTCCCCAGGCTGCAACGGCCCCAACGACCGCCTCCAAACCCCCATCGCTGAGCGTCTCCTGGACGCCGCCAGCCAGTGGTATGCTTTCGACGTCACCATGATCACCCAGGCCTGGGTCAACGGGCAGACCGCCAACCACGGCCTCATCGTCAAGGCCAGCGGCAACGTCTCCGTCCAGTACGACTTCGCCAGCGCCGAGTGGGCCGACCCTGCCCTGCGCCCACGCCTCCACATCCGCTACCGCACGGCCGCCGGCGAAAGCCCTGAGGCCACAGTCACTGCCACACCCACCCGCACCGCCACCGCCGGCAGCGCCGCCACGGCCACACCCACCTCCACACCCACCTCCACGGCCACCCGCACCGCCACAGCCACGCCCACCGTGCCCCCCGACCTGGTTCTGGAAGCCACCTTCCAGCAAGGGGCGGCCGGCTACGCCGGGGCGCGCGACACGTTCGTTGGCCAGTGGTATCCCGATCGCACCTACTCGCCGCTGACCTTCGTGCGCATCCGCGCCGGCGATATCGAGGCCGGGTTCTTCTCGTTCGACGTGTCGGCCATCCCCAGCAACGCCACGGTGGTGGACGCCAAGCTGCAACTCTACGCGTTGCAGCGCAGCAACGCCAACTACACCTACCCGGCCGCCTACCAGATGCGTCGAAGCTGGGTGGACACCCAGGCCACCTGGCAGCAGGCGGCCAGCGGGACGCCCTGGGCGCTGCCCGGCGGCAACGGCCTAGCCGACCGCTGGATGAGGCCCACCGACCTCATCACAGTGACTAGCCTGAACACCTGGTACGAGTGGAACGTCACCGAGATGGTGCAAGACTGGGTCTTCACGCCGGGGGCCAACAAGGGGCTTTCCCTGCGGGTGGTGGATCACCCGGAGACGCCAGTGGAGTACCTCTTCGCTGCGGCCGAACACCCAACGTCGAACCTGCGTCCCAAGTTGGTGGTGCGCTACACCCTGGGCCCCGCGCCCACGGCCACCCCGGTGCCCACCAGCACCCCCACGCCCACCGCCACGCCGCAGCTGGTGGGATCCTCGATCACCCTGACCCTGCAGCAAGGGAGCAGCGGCTACAGCGGCGCGGCCGACGCCTACCTCAGCTCGTACCTCACCTACTGGAACTATCACCTGGAACCGCTGCTCAGCATCCGCACGCCTGACCTCATCGGCTCGCTGCTGCGGTTCGACCTCTCGTCGGTCCCCGCGGATGCCCACATCATCCAGGCCACCCTAAGCCTCTACCCGGTGTCGCGCTCCAACACTGGGCCCCTGCACGGCTACCTCTACGAGGTGCTGCGGCCCTGGGCAGTGAACGAGGCCAGTTGGGATCGACCAGCCAACGGCGAGCTGTGGGGCCAAGCAGGCTGCAGCCAAGAAGGAGTGGACCGCGCCGTCACCTACCTGGATCACGAGTACGTGGAGTTCACCAACACCTGGTACACGTGGGATGTGACCCCGGCGGTCCGCAAGTGGCTGACCAGCCCGGCCAGCAACTTCGGTGTGGTGCTCAAGGCAGACGGTGACGTGAAAGTACAGTACGACTTCGTCTCTGCCGAGGGATCGGCGGCCATACGCCCGAAGCTCACCATCACCTACGGCATCGTCGCTCGTTAGGCAACGGTTCCCAGAGCGCGGCTGGGGCGCCGCCCGACTTACGGGCGGCGCCCCAGCGCGTCTTGCCCCAGATCCAGGGGCGGGAAGCCGGCCTCCCGCAGCCGGTCTTCCAGGTCAGCGCGGGCAGCCTGCAGCGCCTGTTGCACGTCGGCCAGGCCCGGCCCTCGGGCCGACAGCGTGACCTGCAGGTAGGCCGCGGCGCCGTAAGCCTTGGCGCGAGACTTGACGTAGACCCGGGGGTGGCGGGCAGCCACAGCATCCACCACCGGGGCCAGCGCCGACTCGTCGCGGCAGTCGACGCGCACCACCTCTTCGCGGTAGCACGCGCCGCCGAGCCAAGCCTGCAGCAGCGGGGGCAACGTCTGCTGGAAGATCGCTTTCAGCTCTTCCGGCACGCCCGGCAAGCAGACGATCGCGCTCCCCTCCTGCTCCAGCAAGACGCCCGGCGCGCCGCCCACCGGGTTGGCCAGCGGCTGAGCGCCCCGCGGCAGCACGGCCATCTTGCGCCGCTCGGGGGTCAGGGCAGCCTCGGCCACCAGGCCAGCTTCCCAGAGCTGGTAGTAGCGGCTCTCGATCTGCGCCAGCGCCTCGCCATCCAGCGCCAGGGGACGCCCCAGAGCCTGGGCCAGCGCCCGCAGCGTCATGTCGTCGTCTGTGGGGCCCAAGCCGCCGGTGGTGAATACCACACCGGAGCGGCGGGCCAGCGCGCCTAGCACCTCCTGCCCCACCGCCTGCAGATCGTCCCGCACCAGCGCCGCCCGTCGCACCACACCGCCCAGGCCGGTGATCTGCTGGCACAACCAGTGCGTGTTGGTGTCCAGCACATCGCCGATGAGCAGCTCGTTGCCGATGGCCACAATCTCCACCACCTGCCGCTGGCCTGTCATGCCCCCGCCTCCCTCGATCTCCTCTCAACAGAACAGCCCTGCCAAGCGGCAGGGCTGTACATGGTAGGACGCCGTCTCTTGGCCCAGCGGTGCAGCTACGCCGGGCGAATGCCCAAGTAGACCTGCCGGCCCCCGATGGTCTTCAGAATGAGCTCTGGCGTTCGCCGGCCCAGAGCCTCGTGCAGCTCCCGTGGTGAAAGGGGCGTGTTGCCGTTGGCCAGGAAGACGCGGAACACGGCCGTCGCCAGCGGCGTGTGGTCGGCGATGTAGTCTGGCTTGTTGCGGCAGCAGGTCATCAGCGACTGCCACAGCGCATCCACCTGGCGCACCTCAGCCGTCTCCGGGTCTACCCAGTCGACCAGCTGAGTCTCCTTGTAGTCAGGGTACTTCGCCCGGCACTCCTCGCACATCTGGCCATAGAGGTCCAGACGGAAGTTGAGGTTTCGCTTCTTCCACCAGTCGAAGTCGATCTGGAACTTGGTATCTACGCTTGGCTTGGCCCAGTTGGACATGGAGGTCTGACCTCGTTGTTGCGAACTAAGACTGCATCCAGAAGCCACCGCCGGCGTCGCTGAAGCCGGGAGTGGTCACCAGTTGGGCAAACAGCGGCCCAGGGGAGCAACGACGCACCAGATTGGCCGCCGAGTAGAGTGTGCGCACATGGACGGTACCCTGGGGGCTTAGCTTGGCCAGCTCGGGGAAGACCTGGCTAACGATCTCGCTCACCGGCGTCTGGTTCTCCTCATGGGAATCCCACAGGGCCTCCACAGCGGCGGTGTCGTCCACCCACACCGACATGAACTCGTCGTACTCGCAAGCGATGGGGCGCTTCTGCATCTCGAACGTCAGCACGCCGTCCCGCACCTGCGCCACCCGCACCCAGAGCCGCTTCATGCGGCGGGGCTGGTAGCCCACCACTAGGGTCAGGGGGTCAGCCGTCCGCTCCAGCGACACATAGGCCCCCACCGGCAGATCACGCTGGCGGTACCACTCTTTGAGGCCGAAAAGGTACTGGTGCTCGTGAACGACCCAGCCGGGCATCTCCACGCCGGTCTGCGCATCCACCAGCCGCACCAGGGTGCGCTGAGTGGTGCCCGCCGGCAGCAGGGGGCGAGTCTTCTTGGTCAGCGGCAAGGTACCCAGCAGCCAGTGTGGGTAGTTGAGCACCAATGAGACCTGGTCGGTCTCGCCCGGGTCCACCGCGCCCAGCGCCTCGGCCAGGCCGTGCTCGTCATCAATCTCCAGCTCCAGGGCCATGAGCTCCCCCGAAAGGACCGAGCGATCCACCTGAGGCCCTTTGGCTGTCAGACGGCGCGGCGGAGCGATCACCGGCTCGGGGATCAGCCGCCGCAGGTACCAGAGACCGTTCTCATCTGTGCCTACGTTGGCAAAACGCTCGTCCTGACGCAACACCCGTTCTACCGAGAGGGTCTGGATCTCCGGCGACACTTCGCTGGGCAGGTCCAGCGCCGATAGCAGTTCTGGCACGGCAACCGGCTCGCCCTGCATCTCGATGAACGCCTCGGCAATATTCAGGTGGCCAACATGGACGTCAGCCAGCATCGCTTTGAGGAGCCACCGGTCGCCCAGGCGCACGAACTCGTCGTCCGTCTCCTGCAGCCAGCGCTGCACCTTCTGGGCCACCGACGCACCGTACAGCGCTTGGAGCTCTGAAGGAGCCAACAGATCGCCCAAGGCCGGCCCCGTGTCTTCGTCCCAATTCAGCTTGTGTGGGACCTGGAGCCCAGCCGCATACTCCCGCGGATTGTCTTGGCCGGCAAAGGCTACCTGGATCACGCCAAAGGCGCCGTACTCGGGGTTGAAGCCCTGGCGAACGCCCTGAACCGTACCGGCAGCGAAATCCTGCAGTGGGAAGACGATCTTCTGACCCACGGTGTATTGCCTGCGGGGCTGATAGACCGCCCCACGGGCCAACTCTGCCCTGACAGCGGCTTCTTCTTGCTCACAGCGCCACGCCATCAGCGCCCGGCTCAGGTCTTCCAGCGTCTGGGGGCGCTCCCCATCCAGCAGGCGGGAGCGCAGGTATTCGGCATCGTCTGCCGTGACCTGAAAGCGCTTCAACCAGAACTCCGAGGTCTGGGTCTTCAGCTGCAACACTACACACGACCTCCTCGCAACGTCTCAACACGTGCAGAGCATTATACCAACACTTGGGGGACTTGACAAGTGCCCCTCCCCCACCGACCGTTGGCCAACGCTGCGAGGAGGTCGCTTGGCGCCCCCTGCCCCTCTACACAAAGCCCACTTCGGGGAGATCCGGATCGCCGTCCAGCTCCACCGTTTCCTGCAAGAACTCCATCGCTTCCTGCGCCAGAGAGGCCGGCACCAGCACCCGCACTTCCCCCAGGCCGTCCACCGTCACGGCAAAGACGGTGCTGCCGCTGCTGTAGGAAAGCGTCGCCGGAATCCCCGCCGACTCCAGCTTGGCCCGCACCA
>JAAYZY010000428.1 GCA_012514615.1 Chloroflexota bacterium
CCCACACCAGAACGGATTCTGTTGCGAACCAGAAAGGAGCGACAAGGATGAACGTTGGTTTGGTCGGCGTCGGTACCATGGGCTCGCGCATCGCCAAGGCGGTCATTGATGGGGGGCACCATCTGGTGGCCCGGGACATCGACCCCAAGGCCGAAGCGCTGGCGCGGGAACTTGGAGCGGAGGTGGTCAGTTCTCCCAAGGCGGTGGCCCAGAAGGCCGAGGTGATCCTGCTTTCGCTGCCCCTGCCCAAGGACGTGGCCGAAGTGCTGCTGCGGGAGGGCGATGGGTTGCTGGCTGGAACGAAAGCTGGCCAGGTGATCGTGGACATGAGCACTGTCGACCCGATCTCCACCCAACACAACTACGAGATCGCCATGAAGCAGGGCGTGGGCTACCTGGATGCGCCAGTGCTGGGGCGGCCTCAGGGCATCGGCAAATGGACGCTGCCGGTGGGGGGCGACGCTGAGCCTCTGAGGAAGGCGCAGCCGATCCTGAACCTGCTGGCCAAGAAGGCTGACCGCGTCGGGCCCTCTGGTTGGGGCGACCTGATCAAAGTCCTCAACAACATGATGTTTGCGGCCATCAACTCCATCACCGTGGAGATCATGGCCTTGGCTTCCAAGATGGGCATGGACCCCAAAGTGCTCTACGAGACCATCGCCAACAGCGGGGCAGCCTCGGTGAGCAACCTCTTCGTGGAGCTGGGCCCCAAGATCCTGGAGCGCGACTTCGACCCCCGCTTCACCGTAGACCTGCTGCACAAGGACGTCTCCCTGGGCATCGACATGGCCAAGGCGGTCAAGGCGCCGCTCTTCATCGCTCCGGCCTGCCAGCTCCTCAACGAGATGGGCCGCGCCAAGGGCGTGGGCGATCGGGATACCAGCATCCTGGTGAACATCTACGAGGAGTATCTGGGCGTGACAGTGCAGCCAGGGGAAGGGGGCCAGTGATGAAGGAGGTCCTTGTCGAATACGGCGATGGGATGATGCCGATCCAGGTGCCCGATCACGCCCAGGTCATCCGCTACGGCGAAACCTACCGCGACCCCCCAGCGGTGGACCCGGTGGAGGCCACCCGCAAGGCGCTGGAACGGCCCCTGGGGCTGCCGCCCATCCGCGACCTGGTAGGGCCCGGCAGCAAGGTGGTCCTGGCCTTCCCCGACCAGGTGAAGGGCGGCATGCACGACCGCACCCACCGCAAGACGGCCACGCCGCTGATCCTGGCCGAGCTGGAGAAGGCCGGGGTCAAGGAAGAGAACATCACCCTGATCTGCGCCAACGGCCTACACCGCAAGAACACCCGTGAAGAGATGATGCAGTACATGCCGCCAGAGGTCATTAACCGCTTCTGGGGCAAGCGGCTCTTCTCCCACGACCCGGAGGACCCCGACATGATGGTCCATCTGGGCGAAGACGGGATGGGCAACTACCTGGAGTTCAACCGCTACGCCGCGGAGGCGGACCTGTGCATCCTGTTGGGACACGCCCAGGGCAACCCCTACGGCGGCTACAGCGGCGGAGCCAAGATGCCGGCCACCGGCCTTACCGGCTGGCAGTCCATCCGCTGCCACCACACCCCGGGCACCATGCACCGCCCCGACTTCGTGCCGTCCACCACCGAGTCACACTTCCGCCGGCAGCTCCAGTCCATCGTGAGCACCATTGAAGAGCGCATCGGCAAGAAGCTCTTCATTGTGGACGCGGTGGTGGGTACCCATGCCGAGGTGCTGGGCGTCTATGCCGGCTCGGTGGAAGAGGTGGAGAAGGCCAGTTGGGAGCTGGCCAGCCGCCGCACCAACATCTACGTGGACATGGAGAAGGTGGACGTGGTGGTGGTGGGCCTGCCCCGCGTCTTCCACTACGGGCCCGGCATGGGCACCAGCCCAGTGCTGATGAAGCAGGCCATGGGGGCCACCCTCTCCCGGGTCATGGGCGCCTTCAACCGCGGCGGCGTGGTCATCGCCCCCGGCATCTGCGATGGCTGGTTCAACGACGACTGGTTCCCTTCATACCGCGAGATCTACGACCTCTACCAGAAACACTGCACCCGCGTGTCGGACCTGATCCCCTTCGAGGAGGTGGTGGCTAGGCGTCCAGACTACATCCATCGGTTCCGCTACGGCTACGCCTACCACCCGTTCCACGGCTTCTCCATGATGTACATGGGGGAGGTGGCCAGCCACCACACCAGCGCCCTCTACATGCCCGGGGCCAGGCAGCCCGGTTGGGCCCGCAGCATGGGCATCATCCCCACCCGCACCTACGACGAGGCTCTGCAGGACGCCCAGCGCTTCGTGGGCAAGAACCCACGCATCATGGTGCTGCCCGGCTACCTGCTCATGGTGCCGCCGCACATCTTCGCCACCAAGTAGCAGCAGGCGGCGGAGGCCGCGTGAGGGATGAACGGCGAAGCGAGGAGCTTACGGGCTCCTCGCTTCCTGCGTTGAGATGGCGGCTCTACGGGCCCTACGGCATGCCCCCCGGTCGCGGGAACCTATCCACCTTCGGGCGTCGGGGCGATGGATGCCCGTCTGCGCGGGAATGACGGAACCGGTCCCGCCACTCCAACGCCAGACCGCCCGCGCTGTTGCCGGCGCGCCTGCTTCCCCATACACGCCCCCGGGCGCGGGCATGACGGAACGGGTCTACGGCGCTGCCGCGGAGCTTGGTTACTCGTCGGCCTCCGCCTGTCGCTTCAGCACCCGCAACACTCGCAAAGCTCGCAGGGTGACCCACTTGCTGGGCTGCCCTTTGGCCTCCACATCGGCGTGGGTCTTGCCGGCGTAGGAGTACTCCATCTTCCAGCGACCGGCGGCGTCGCGCTTGCCCCGCAGCCACTCCAGGGCGTGGGCCAGGCGCGGGTCGCCGGCGCAGCCCAGGGTCGTCAGCGCCTCCAGGTTCTGCAGCACGTCGGTGACGTAGAAGACGGGGAAGCCGAACTGAAACCAACTGCGGCTGGGCTTGTCGCTGTAGCCGGCCGGGTAATCTGCGACGGCCGGGTCCCGCCCCAGCAAGAAGCCCAAGCCCACCTGGATGGCCTCTTGCACCAGGGGGGAGCGGGCCGCGGGCGGCACCTTGCCCAAGGCCAGCATCACCTTCACCGCGCCCCAGGCGCAGGGCAGGCTGTTGTTGGCCGAGCAGCAGAAACCCGGGCCGCAGGTGGCGCTCTTGAGGTAGCGCAGGGACGCGGTCTTCTCCCCCGTTGGGGCCACTCCCTCCCCGGTCACCAGGCGAGCCAGGCACTCCAGTGCGCCCTGCAGGCGCAGGTCGGCGCCCCAGCCTAGGTCCAGCAGAGCGGCGCCCAGGTTCCCGTTGAGGCACAGGAGCGTCATGGACGAGTTGGCTTCGAAGGCAAACGCCCCCAGGGGGTTCAGACCGTGGCTCAAGACGTACTCGGCGGCGCGGGCCACGCGGCTGTCCGCGCCGTCGGCCCCCAACTGGGCAAGATAGCTGAGCGACCAGACGGTGCTGCGGTACTTGGGCATGTAGCCGGCGCCGGGGTGCTCCCACCAGCCTTCCGGGCGCTGCGCGGCCAGGACCGCCGGCACCGGGCCGCCGGCCATCACGTCCCGTTGCGCAGCTTGCCGCTCCTCGTCGTCCGACGGACGCTCCAGCAGGTCTCGCAGCGCCAGGAAACGCGGCCCGGGGTTGGCGGGCTCTCGCTCCAGCAACCAACCCAACGCCTGCCGTCCCAGGGGATCCCACCAGTCGGTCATTCTGAGCCTCCTTCCACCAGCCAGCGGACAAGGGGTGCAGCGCTCCCCAGTGACCGGTCCCGCGGTGTTGGAGCGCCACCATATCCCAGAGCACTGCCGGGGCAGCCGCTCCGACGGAGATGGGCGGGCATGGGGGCCCGCCGCGCCGGCCGCTCGAGCCACCTGCTCCGGCTTGCCTGGGAACGGGATCTGCCGACCTCCGCCGTCGACAGAGGCCCACAGGGCCCGGTTGTCGGCACGGGGCCGCCCGCCAGGCGCAGGCCCCACGCTGTACCCCTGCGGGCTGCAGGAGCGGGAGCCGCCGGCCCGGGCATCTGGAGGGGCGTCTTGCCCTGGGCGCGTCAAGCGCTGAGGGGCTCGCCCTCCCCTGGCCGCACCCCCACATGCACCGTCACCGTGCCCAGCATCAGCTTGCGGTAGCGCACCCCCCGGAAGCCAGCGCCTTCCATCAGCGCCTGCACCTGCTGCGGCGTGTAGAACTGCGCCACCGACTGGGGCAGGTAGCGGTAGGCCTGGAGATCGCCGCTGAGCCACCCGCCGACCAGCGGCACCAGCCGCCGGAAGTAGAACGAGAAAAGCCGCCCGAAGACCGGCGCCCGCGGCCAGGTGAGCTCCAGGCAGACCACCCGGCCGCCCGGCCGCACCACGCGCCGTTGTTCGGCGAAGGCCTGGGCCACATCGGCTACGTTGCGCATCATGAAGGCGCTCATGGCCGCATCGAAGCGGCCGGCCGGGAACGGCAGGGCCAGGGCATCGGCCAGAGCCAACTGCGCCCGCCCAGACAGCCCGGCGGCCCCCAACCGCTCTTGGGCATGGTCCAGCATCTCCGGGGTAAAATCCACCCCCACTGCCTGCACCCCAGGGTGCTGCTGCGCGGCCTCAAGGAGCACGTCGCCAGAGCCCGTGGCCACATCCAACAGCAGCCCCTGGGGAGGCAAAGCCGCTTCGGCCAGGGCAACGCGGCGCCAAGCCCGATCGCGCCCCAAGCTCATCAGGCGGTTCATGCGATCGTAGTGGGCATGGATGGCCGAGAACATCCGCCGCACCTGCTGCCCCTTGTCGGCCCCCGGCACGGCGCCGGCCACCTCGGCCTCTGTTGGTTGGTCCATCGCGCTGTCCCCCCATGGTGTTGGCCTTGTCGTCCACCCGTACCCCCACCGGGTCTGAGCCGTCTAACCTTCCGAAGACGGCCGCTTCCGTAGGGATTATAGCCCTGGCGGCCACGTTGTCAACAGCCAGCCTGTGGGCGCGGGTACAGTTCTTGCTGCACAACGTCAAGTCACCCTAGGCTATGCTTGACTTCCACCTAGCCGTGTGGTAGACTTGCACGCAGAGGCGCCGAGGGCGACATAACGCGATGAGACCCTCGAGTACAGACCAGCACCCAACCCAAGCGCTGGCCGAGGAGCAGGCAGCAGGTGCACTTGCACTACCTAACCGCCACCATCCGCAAACGGCTGTGGATTGTCTTGCTCACTATGCTGGTGGGGACAGGCATCAGCCTCTGGTACAGCCTGGCCCAGCCAGTGATGTACCGCGCTGAGTCAACCCTGGTGCTGAACCCCGTGAGCACCGAGGGAACTCGCTCGTACTCGCCGGTGGAACTGGCCTCCGAACTGGCCCCCACGTACACGTCCTACGTGCAGACGGAATCGTTCCTGCGCGCGCTCAACGCCCAGACGCAGCTCAACGCCAGCCTGGAAGAACTGCGCACGGCGGTGCAGTCGGCGCTAGTGCCCAAGACGCAGTTCTTCAAGATCTCCGCCACCTCCAGCTCGGCGGACCGCGCTCAGCAGCTGGCCAACAGCGTGGCCGATGTCTTCATCCTGGAGACCTCCCGCCAGCAGCAGGCCCAGTTGGCGTCTCAGCGCCAGGCCGACGAGGAGACGGCGCGGTTGCGGGGGCAGCTGGAAGAAGAGCTCCGCTTCTACGAAGAACAGTCCTCCTACGTGCGCTCCCGCTTGGCCGAGTTGCGGGTCCAGGGCCCCTCCCCCGAGCGGGATGACGAGTTGATGCGCCTGCAGACCTACCTCATCAGCCTGGAGGACGTGCGCATCAAGGCCATGGACTACCTGAACCGCCTGCTGCCCGCGGGACAAGCGAGCAGCAGCGCCGCCACCGCGATGGTGGTAGACTACGCCAGTCGACCGGAGCGGCCCCTGCCCCGGGGCACGCTGCCTACCGCCGCCATCGCCCTGGCCATCTCCACCCTGGTGGGCCTGGTAATGGCCTTCGTGCCCGACCTGGTGGACTTCACCGTACACAGCCCGGAGGAGATGGACCTGGTGTTGGGCAGCAGCACCTTGGGGGCCATCGGCATCATCGAATATGGGGAAGACGATGAAGACAAGGTAGAGCACCTGGTGGCTGAGCACTACCCACGCTCTTCGGCGGCCGAGGCGTTCCGCACGCTGCGCACCAACATCCGCTTCGCTCGGCCAGACCGGGAGATGGGTAGCCTGCTCATCACCAGCTCTCGGCCTGGTGAGGGCAAGAGCCTGGTGGCAGCCAACCTGGCGGTGGTCATCGCCCAGGAGGGCAAACGGGTGATCCTCATGGACGGCGACTTGCGTCGTCCCAGCGTGCACCGCTTCTTCGGCGTGCCCAACCGCGCCGGTCTGACCAACTTCATCCTGAACAACGAGCCCTCCATCGAGGGCTACCTGCAAGAGACGGAGACCCCCAACCTACGCATCCTCACCAGCGGCCCCCTACCCCCCAATCCGCTGGACATGGTGGGCTCCCACCGCACAGACCGAGCCATTCGCGAGCTCAAGGGGTTGTGCGACGTGCTGGTGGTGGACTCGCCGCCGGTCATCACAGTGACCGACGCGCTGATCCTCGCCACCAAGGTGGAAGCCGGCCTGCTGGTGGCCCAAGCCAGCAGCACCCGCCGAGACCTGATCATCCGGGCCGCGGAGACGCTGCAGAAGTCCGGGGTGGACTTCTTGGGGCCGGTGCTCAACCGCGTGCGCCTTTCCGATCTGGGTTACTACTATTCCTATTACTACTATGGCTACTACTACGACGAGGCAGAGATGGCCGGGGAGACCATGCCGTTGGTCACGCGCATGAAACGCTCGGGCACGCCTCTGCTGGACAAGGCGAGGGAACGGGTCGCACCTCTGGTGGAACGCGCCAAGAACGGTCGCCGGGAGCAGGACAGTGGACGCCGAAGCTAAGGCCAGCCGTTATGCCCTGAAACGCCTGGATTCCTGTCCCTACTTGGGCAAGGTGGACGACGCCAGCGCCAGCTATGCCCAGCCCACTCGGCGGCACCGCTGTTACCGTTGGGACAGGCCCCTGATGGTCCGCCGGGAAGACCAGCGCGTCTACTGCCTCACGGCGGCCCACGCCCAGTGCCCTCGTCTCAGCGACCCTGCAGCTCTGCCGGTGCCGGGCGCCTCGCCCTGGGGCAAACCGCGCCGCAGCGGTCGGTCTCGCAGCCATGGAGACCCTTGGTCGATTCGCGGGCGCAGCCGGTCCGAGTTGGTCTTCCAGTTCGGCCCCATCGTTCTGCTCATCGTGGCCGCTGTGCTCCTCACGTGGGCCATCGCTCTGGGAGGCCTGGGCACCCCCCAACCCACTGTGGTGGTCAGCGTCACCAGCGAACCGGAAGCAGCGGACCGAGCCGCAGCGACTCTCCCTCAGGAGATGGAGCCCGCTGGCAGCACCGCGGCGGCAGAGGAATCGCCCACGGCCACCACCACCCCAACCGAAACTGCTGAAACCCCTACGGAGACGGCCACCAGCGCGCCTCCTACCGAGACGGCCACCGCCACGGCCACCCTGGACCAGGCGGCCTTTACCTCGCCCCCGTTGGAACCCAGCCCAGCGCTGACGACCACGGCTACGGTCACTCCCACGCTCCTCACACCGCCGCCGCTGCCGCAGATGGACCCGCCTACCCCGTGGGGCACGGCCACAGAGCCGCCCACTGCGGCGCCCACCACGCCGCCGCCCACGGCCACCTGGGCGCCCACCGCGACCCTGTTGCCCTGGCAGTCGCCGCTGGCCACGCCGACGCCCGGCCCGCCCACCGCCACACCCAGCACCGGCCCGGCGGGCGGCACGCCTGGCGCGCCCACGGTCACACCTACCCGGACGCCCACCGCCACACGCACGCCCTACCGGACGCCGACGCGCACGCCCAGTCCGCCGCCCGGCACTCCCTACTGGAACTACGTGGTGACGGAAGACCACCTGACCCTGGAATGGCAGGGGCAAGATACCTGCGCCAAGGTTTGGGGCACCGTGACGGACCAAGACGGCAACCTGCTGACCCACAAGGACGGCATCGCCGTGCATCTGGTCTGGTGGTGGGAAGAGACCTGGGTTGGCAAGCCCGGCTTCCCGTCCTTCCATTCCGATGGCACCTACGAGTTCTGCCTGAACCGCGGGCAGTTCACCATGAACATCGTGGACCTCAACGACAACAAGCAGACCAGCCAGGCCTGGTGGTTTGACGTCGACATCCGCAACTTCACCGGTCGGCCCATCTACCAGATCAACTGGAAGCGCGTGCGTTAGGCCGGATAGGGGGAGCATGGCAGAGCAAAACCAGCAGCACTGCCCCTATCTGGGGCTTCAGGGCGACCGCAACACCTTCTTCATCTACCCCACGCCGCTGCATCGCTGCTACCGGCCGGTCCAGCCCGTGGCCATCCACCCGGACGACCAGGACTACTTCTGCCTGCAGAGCCACTGGCACGAGTGCCCGCGCATCGTCGGGCCCGCCAGCGCCGAGATGCGCGCCTCCCAAGACGCTGCGGACGAGCTCGCCCCGCCGGCCCCGGAGCAAGCCTGGGAGACGTGGGAGACGATGCCGCCGGCGCGCCCCTCAGCCGCCAACTGGAAGCGCCGCCTCCTCGTCCTTGGGGCGCTGCTCATCTTCCTCTGCCCCAGCGTGCTGCTGCTGCGGCAGAACCCGGAGTTCAACGCTTTCTTGGGCCGCGTCTACGGCCTGGTGGGTATGGCGCCCACAGCCACCCCCACCGCCACCAAGACGCCCCTGCGCATCGGGGTGGTGGCTCCCACCGACACCCCCACCCCC
>JAAYZY010000429.1 GCA_012514615.1 Chloroflexota bacterium
AGCGCCCCTGCAGGGCAGCCAGTGCCTCCAGCGCGCCGGGCATTGCTGCCACCCGCGGCCACTGGGCCATGGGGCCGGGGAACTGCGGGAAGTCCTGCATGAGGGTATCGCCCCAATCGAAGAGGATGGCCTGCAGGGGCATGGCGGCCTTCAGGGGGCCGTCTGGCAGCGGGGGCAGATGTAGCTGGTGGTCGGCCCTACCCGAACCTCCTCCACAGCCGTGCGGCAGGCTGGGCAGGGCTGGCCGGTGCGGTAGGCCACCTGCACGTGATCCACGTAGGCGCCCTTGCGCCCCCATAGGTCTTGCTCGCTTGGGCCGCCGCCCCAACGGATCCCCTCCTGGAGCACGTGGCGGATGGCGCCGTGCAGGCGGGCCGTCGCCGCTTCGTCCAGGCTGTGGGCTGGCGTTCGGGGGTGCAGGCCGGCGTGCCAGAGGATGTCTTGCACGTAGACGTTGCCGATGCCGGCGATGAAGCGCTGATCCAGCAGGTAGCGCTTGAGCTCGCCCCGCCGGCCCTGCAGCATCCCCGCCAGCCGCTGGGCGGTGAAGTCGTCGGCCAGGGGCTCGGGGCCCAGGGCGCCCAGTTGCGGATGGGCCGTCAGATCGCCCTGGGGCAGCCAATGCACGTGGCCGAACCACCAGAAATGCGCCCACAGCTGCTCGCCATCGGCGAAGCGCACGACGACCCGTTCCCGTTGGGGATCGGGCGTCTCTTGGGCGGAATGCAGACGCAGCTCGCCCCCCATGCCCAGGTTGAAACCGATGGCGTCGCCGCCAGCCAGGCTGGTCAGGGCCCACTTGCCTCGCTGGCGTGTGCCCAGCAACGTGCTTCCCACCAGGGCCTCGCCCAGGGCCTGCGGCGGTACGTTGAGGCAGCGGGGCTGCTGCACGGCTACGGCAGCCACGCGCCGCCCGCGCAGCGCTTCGTCCATGCTCCGGGCCAGCACCACCAAGTCAGGCAGCTCAGGCATCGCCTACTCCGTGGGGGCCTTGCGGGGGCATCATGCGGAAGAACAGCTCCAGGGCTCTCAGCAGTCTCTGAGGGTCCATCTCAGCGGGGTCCGAGAAGCACTGGTCGAGGTAGTGGTTGAGAATCAGGATGCCAGCGCGGTCCAGCAGGGCGCGGGTCTCCATCAGCTTGATGACGGATGTGCCGCACTTGCAGGCGCACTCCACCTGGCCCTGGACCTGGCGCACGGCCTCTTCGGCCTGGCCCAGGATCTCCAGGATGCTCTCCCGGTCGCTCATGCTGCTCCTTCCACGCGCTGCAGGTGGCTGCATCTTACCCCCGCCGAAGCAGGCTGTCAAACGCGGGGCGGGCCAAGCCGTGGTGCATTGGGGCAGCGGCTTTGTCTTGACAGGCAACCGTTTCGATGCTATACTGGCTTCAGCAGGGGGCGGCGCAGGCCCTATCGATCTCTGCACAACCAGCCCTGGTGGGCCAGGGCCCAAGTCCTCGTATCTCTTGCTTCGCTATGCGTGTGGGTGGCAACCCAAGCACCATCGAGCCTCTGATCATCCGACCGGCGATGCCTGCGGTCGCCGGGCATGGGAACAACGGGGTTTCTTGCTGGGTATGAACGAACCGTCCCGGAACGATCGGTGGGTTCTCCATAGGGCATCGCCCAGGGGGGTATCCCCCCGGGGGGTAGTCTGGATAGGCGCAGCCTGGCTTTGGCAGGGCTGCGCTTTGCGCGCCTAGAGCAGGCGGCGGCAGCCTGTGGCTCGGGCCGCAGCCTCTTCGTCCGCACAGGTGATCGGCGGCGTGCCCTTCGAGATGGATGCGCCTGAACCCCCGTCCGAAAGGAGGTGATGGAAGACATCTTGCGAGGCAGAGGGCAACCTCTGATTGTTGGCAACCCTGAGATGTTGCGCGTGAATCAAGGAGGACCGTGACCATGAGCTTGCCCCATATGAGAACGACCCTTCGGTTTTTGAGCGTGCTGCTGATCCTAGCGATGTGTCTCAGCCTGTTTGGCACGGCTCTGGTGGTTGCCGAGCCGTCCAGCGAAGCCGTGGCCTTCACCATCCTGCACACCAACGACTTCCACGGGAACCTGCAGTCCGATTCCAGCGGGCGCGGCGGAGCGGCGCACCTGGCCTGGAAGATCAACAGCATCCGCGACGAGGTGGGCG
>JAAYZY010000430.1 GCA_012514615.1 Chloroflexota bacterium
CAGGTAGTGGCGGCGATCGTCTTTCCGGCGGATCTCGTCCAGCAGCGTCGCCTCCACCCGCGGGTGAACCCACCCCCGCACCCCCAACATCTTGAGGATCGCCGGGCGGGCAAACAGCTCAAAGCTGACCATAGCCGACACCGGATTGCCTGGCAGCCCCAGCAGCGGCACCCCCTGGATCTGCCCGAAGGCCAGCGGCTTGCCCGGCTTCATGCGCACCCGCCAGAACTGCATCTCCCCTTCGGCCGCCAACACCTTCTTGACTACGTCGAAGTCGCCCACGGAGACGCCGCCAGAGGTGATCAGCAGGTCGGCCCCCAGATCCAGCCCCCGGCGCATCAGGGCGGTGAGCTGGTCGATGTCGTCTCGGGCAATGCCCAAGAGCAGCGGTTCGCCGCCGCAGCGGATGATCTGGGCCGCGTTGGAGTAGCTGTTGGCGTTGCGGATCTTGCCCGGCTGCCAAGGGGCATCCACAGCGATGACCTCGTCGCCGGTCGCCAACACAGCCACCCGCGGCCGACGGTGCACCTTCACCTGGCTGCGCCCCACTGCAGCCAGCATTCCCACCTCCTGAGGGCGGATCTGCACCCCCGGTTCCAGCACCCGCTGCCCCCGACGTACATCCTCGCCGGCAGCGCGGATATCTTGCCCCGCCGGCGCCGACACCCGCACCTCCACCCACTCATCTTCTTGCCGGGTATCCTCGAAGCGTACCACAGCGTCGGCCCCAGATGGGATCGGCGCGCCAGTCATGATGCGGATGGCCGTGCCCGGCTCCACGGCCCGCTCGGCCACGTAGCCCGCTGCCAGGTCTTGCACGATGCGCAACCGGGTCGGCTTGGCGTCGCTGGCCCCGGCCACATCGGCGGCTCGCACCGCGTACCCATCCATGGCCGAGTTGGCCAGGGGCGGGATGTCCATCTCGGCGTGAATCTCCTCGGCCAGCACACGCCCCAGGCTCTCCAGAATCGGCTCCTGCTCCACATCCAGGGAGTGGAACTGGGCCAGAACCATCTCCAGGGCTTGCTCTACGCTCAACATGGGGTAGGTATCGTTCATCGGTGCACGGTCTCCTCACATGGTAGCGTCGGCGGCGCGGGCGCTCTGACACTTGGGGCAGGTACAGGTCGGGCTCACCGCCTGCGGCAGCGGCGGCAACGTGACCTCCTGCCCCAATACTTGGCGCGCCAGGGCCCTGCCGGCAGCCAGCAGCGCCAAGGCTTCAGGGCCAGCCGCCTGGTAGTAGATCATCAAGCCATCGCGCCGGTCCCCCACCAGGCCAGCCTTGCGCAGCACAGCCAACTGCTGGGAGATGTAGGGCTGCGGCTTCTGCAGGCTGTCGGCCAGGTGGCAGACGCAGCACTCTTCCCGTGCCACCAGCTCCAGAATCTGCAGCCGCACAGGGTGAGCCAGGGCCTTGTAGATCAGGCTCAGCGCGGCGTTCGGGTCAAGGTTGGCCATGGACACGCCTCTCAATCCGTCAGAGGTGCTCGTGGTAGTATACGCTCTGGGCGCGCCCTTTGTCAACATGCTGGTGCAGACAGCGTGCCAGCGGCATCCCCAAGGCTTGACAACCGCCCAAAGTTGCTGTATACTCAAAATACCCCCCCCCAGGGGGGAGGGGATTCCTGGCGGAGGGAGAACGGATGGCCACCCAAGCCAACGAGCATGAGGAGACCAAACAGGGGGTCCTCAGGCGACTGAAGAGCATTGAGGGGCACATCCGCGGTGTGCAGCGCATGGTGGAGAGCGACGCCTACTGCATCGAGATCATGGGCCAGACCTATGCCATCCAGCGCGCTCTGGATGCCGTGAACAACCTGGTGCTGGAGCGGCACCTGCAAACGTGCGTCACCACGGCCATTCGCGGCGAAGACCAGAGCGAGCGCGAGCGAGTGATTCGAGAGCTTATGCAGGTATTCGAGGCCGTGGCCAAGCGCTGACGCCCCGCACCAAGCAAGGCTACGTGAGGAGGTGTGCTATGTCCCAGGTTACCTGGCACGTACCCAACATCAGTTGTCACCACTGTGTCCGCACCATCGAGAGGGAGCTGGCCACGGTGGAAGGGCTCGCCGAGGTTCACGCCAATGCCGAGTCCAAGACCGTCACCCTGGCCTACCAAGACGAGCAAGCGTTGCAGAAGGCCAAGGACCTGCTGGCCGAGATCGGCTACCCGGTGGCCGGCTAGTCCGCGGCAGACCTACAGAGGTGCCCTCGGCCCAAGGCCTTGGGCCGCCAGAGGGAGGCTCCAGATGACTGAGGAGCGAGTGTCCCTGCCAGTCAGGGGCATGACCTGCACAAACTGCGCCCTAACCATCGAGCGGACGCTGAAGCGGCTGGACGGTGTGGCCGAGGCCACGGCCAACTACGCCGCCGAGCAGGCCAGTTTCCGCTATGATCCCGACCGGCTCTCCTTGGCGCAGGCGGTGGAAGCCATCGCCGATGCCGGCTACCAAGTGGTGGAGGAGCGCTTAGAGTTGCCGGTCATCGGCATGACCTGCACCAACTGCGCCATGACCATCGAGCGCGTCCTGCGCCGCCTACCCGGCGTGCTGCAGGTCGAGGCCAGCTACGCTAACGAGCGCGCCGTCGTACGCTACCTCCCCTCGGTGATCACGCCCGCGGCCATCAAGGCGGCCATCCGCGACGCCGGCTACGATGTGGTGGAAAGCGGCGACGAGCGCACCCTGGCAGACGCGGAGCAGGCGGCGCGAGAAGCCGAGATCCGCGCCCAGCGCACCCGTCTGATCGCCGGCCTGATCCTCAGCACGGTCATCTCGGTGCTGAGCATGGGGGTGGACTTCGGCCTCCTGCACCATTTCGCCGGCCGCGAGGTGCTGCTGTGGCTGCTGGCTACGCCGGTGCAGTTCATCATCGGCTGGCAGTTCTACCGCGGCGCCTACAAGTCGCTGCGGTCCGGAGTGGCCAACATGGATGTGCTCATCGCCATGGGCTCATCCGCCGCCTACTTCTACAGCGTGGCCACCACCTTCTGGCTGCCCGGCCATGTCTACTACGACACGGCCGCGGTGATCATCACCCTCATCGTCCTGGGCAAGTACCTGGAAGCCCGGGCCAAGGGCCGCACCTCCGAAGCCATCCGCAAGCTCATGGGTCTGGCCCCGCGCACGGCCCGTGTGCTGCGCGTCGGCCAGGAGGTCGACATCCCCATCGCCGAGGTGCAGGTGGGCGACCTGGTGTTGGTGCGCCCGGGCGAGCGGGTCCCAGTGGACGGCCAGGTTGAAGCAGGCCACTCCGCCGTGGATGAATCGATGCTCACTGGCGAATCGCTGCCGGTGGAGAAGGGCCCCGGCGCCTCGGTCATCGGCGGGACCCTGAACCGCGAGGGCATGCTCA
>JAAYZY010000431.1 GCA_012514615.1 Chloroflexota bacterium
CCACATTGGGCCGGCCCACCAGGGCCACGAAGCCCGAACGGTGCCCTTCCGGCAGCTCCTCCAACAGGGGCAGCCTTTCCTCCCTCTCCGGCAGGGGGCTGGCGTCGTCTGTAGTCATGGTCTCAATCCCTTCTTTGGGCAGGCAGCTAGCTTGCCAGGCGAAACGGGTTGAAGTCTGTGTCGTAGTCGAAATGGTCTTCCTGCTCCACTTGCTTCAGCCGCCCTACCACCAGGTAGGTGAGCGGGGTGGCAGCCACCTCGATGCCGGTCTTGAAGGCGTAGTTGCTCAGGATCACCGAGGCCAACAGGGCCGGCGGCAATACGCCCCAGAAAGCAATCAGCACGAAGAGCAGAGTATCCACCCCCTGGCCGACCAGGGTGGAGCCGATGGTGCGAGCCCACAGCCAGCGACCGCCAGTGCGCACCTTCATCTTGGCCAGGGTGAACGAGTTGGAGAACTCCCCGGCGAAGTAGGCCACCAGGCTGGCTGCCACGATGCGCGGTGTGAGGCCCAGGATCGCCTGGTAAGCCTCCTGATGCGGCCATTGCGGGTCCGGCGGCAGCCAACCTACCAGAGCCAAGGTGCCGGCCATGAGCAGGGCGCAGGCGAAGCCGGTCCAGATCACTTCCCGCGAGCGCCGGTAGCCGTAGACTTCGGTGAGGATGTCCCCGAAGATGTAGCTCAGGGGGAAGAGAATCGTCCCGCCATCGAAGGCAAACGGCCCTAGGTTCAGGATCTTGGTGGAGGCGATGTTGCTGATGAGCAACACCGCCACGAACAGAGCCATGACCAGCGAGAAGTAGCGATAGGCTCTGCGGGGCGATTCGGACGTCGTCATGCGCGTTCTGTGACATCCTCTCCTGGTGGGCGCTCTCACCGCCGCCAGACCATTCTACCGCAAAACGCGGCCCAGGGCAAGGGCTCCCGTGGGCCCAACGCCGCGCCGGGCGCCTTGGTTGGCCCAGGGGCCCCCACGGTGGCGCGGGGTTGGGCTAGGATGCTATAATGGGGTGACCGTGGGCACGCACAGCACAGGAGGGGCGCCATGTTCCGCAGCCGAACTGCATGGCAAGAGGTGGAGGCGTTGCTGTTGGCGCCCTACGCGGTGTCCAGCCAACGCTCGCGCGGCCGGGCCTACCCTGACGATGAACCGCCCTACCGCTCGCCGTTCCAGCGCGACCGCGACCGCATCATCCACACCACGGCCTTCCGCCGCCTGGTCTACAAGACCCAGGTCTTCATCGTCCACGAGGGCGACCACTACCGCACGCGGCTGACCCACACCCTGGAGGTCTCGCAGATCGGGCGCACCATGTCCCGCGCCCTGGGGGCCAACGAGGACCTCACCGAAGCGATCTGCCTGGCCCACGACTTGGGCCACACGCCCTTTGGTCACTGTGGCGAGGAGGTGCTGCACGAGCTCATGGCCGAGCACGGCGGCTTCGACCACAACCAGCAGAGCCTGCGCATCGTGGAGAAGCTGGAGGACCGCTATCCGGACTTCCGCGGGCTGAACCTCACCTGGGAGGTGCGGGAGGGGATCGCCAAGCACGCCACCGAGCATGACAAGGGGAGCGGCCTGGGGTACGAGCCGCACCGGCGCGCCACCCTGGAAGGCCAGATCACCAACCTGGCCGACGAGCTGGCCTACACGGCCCACGACCTGGATGACGGCTTGCGAGCGGGCATGGCGCCGCCCGGCGCCCTGTCGGAGTTGGGGCTGTGGCAAGAGGTGATGGCATCGCTGGGCTTGGCGCTGCCCCTGGAGGTGGATGATGGCCTGCGGCACCGAGCCATCCGGCGGCTGATCCACCTGACGGTCACCGACGCGCTGGAGGAGACGCAGCGGCGGTTGGAGCGCTGCGGAGTCGAGTCGGTCGAAGGGGTGCGGGCCCAAGCCGAGCCGATGGCAGCTCTGAGCCCTGAGATGGCCGCGCAGCACGCCCAGCTCAAGGCATTCCTGATGCACCACGTCTACCGACACTACCGGGTGAACCGCATGAGCGCCAAGGCCAAGCGCTTCATCACCCAGCTCTTCCAAGAGTATGTGGCCGACCCGCGGCAGCTGCCGGAAGCGACTCAGCAGCGCCTGGCGGAAGACGATCTCCGCCGGGTGGTGTGCGACTACATCGCCGGGATGACGGACCGCTACGCTCTGGAGGAGTACCAGAAGCTGTTCGACCCTCAACAGCGGGTGTAGGGGCGGCAGACGCCACGGTGCGGGGCTCCCTAGCGCCACGCACCGTGGTTGTGGCCAACGCAGGGTTGGATGCTGCTAGAGGGCCGCGCTCCCGTTCTCGTTCTGCACCGAGGCGTGCAACTGAAGCACCAGCTTGGAGAAGAAGCTGTCGGCAGGGGCCTCATCTGCCCCATATTCCATTTCCAGGACCTCGGCAGTCACCTGCAAGGATGCGGTCTCCAGGATGATCGTCTTTCCGGGTGTGGCCAGCACCACCTCTCCCTTGGTATCTTGGCGGGCGCGGATGTCGGGGTCGTGGAAGGCATAGTCGCTGGCCAGTACCTTGGTGACGGTGCGGATGTCGTTGCGGTCGAACAGCCATACTTCGAAGGCGCACACCTTGTCAGGATCGCCGGAGCCCAGGGTCTCGGCGATGGAGACGCCGCACTCACCCAGGAACTCCCCGCCGGCCGACTCGATGCTGAACGACTCGTCGTAGGCGTCGTCGCCCAGGTGGTAGGTGGTGAAGAAATCACGGCGGCTCTCGCCTGGGGCTGCGCCGGGGCTCGGCGCTTCGGCGCTAGCTTCTTCCGTCTGAGGACGGGGCCGCCCGCCCTTGGGCAAGCGGAGGCCCTTCAGCAGGCCTTTGCGCTGCCACGTGGAGACGCCCAGAGCGATCCCGGCCACGATAAGCAGACCGGCCAAGAGGATCCCGCAGATCTTCAGGACGCGCAACCAGATCGGCTCGCCTGAGCCGGCTGCGGCCGGCGTGGGCGAGGCGGAAACCAGCGCCGTCCCCAAGGCCGTGGAAAGCTCCTGGACTCGGCGGGCATCCAGGCTGCGCCCCTGCGCCTGATAGTGGTTGAAGAGCTGGCCCGTGGTGCTGCCCAGCTCCTCGGTGGGCCATCCTTCGATGCGGGCGCGGGCCGCTGCCAGGTCGCTGGTCAGGGCGTAGGAGTCGGCCACCATGGCCAGGTAGTCTTCCTGGTAGCCTGCCGCCAGATCGGTGGGTTGGGCGTTGGTCCACTGAACGGGCCACCACCACCAACCGATGGCCAAGCCGAGCAGAAGGCCAGCCAATGCACCGATGCCGAGCCACGTTAGGAATTTGCGGTCACCTGCCCCCATGATCCTCTCCTTTCCCCCGTTGTCGGGCGGCGATCCTGCGCACCCTTGGAGGTCCCAGCAGCTATTTTACCATAATCTCGTGCCAACGGCAAGAGGTTTCCATAAAGTTGACGCGTTGGCCCCTCTACAAGGGGCGGCGCGGTTCCTTGGAGCAGCCGGTGAAGATCTCGAAACCGTCGGGCTGCACCACGCCCATGTCTTCGATGCGGATGCCGCCCCAGCCCGGGACGTAGATCCCCGGTTCCACCGTGACTACCGCCCCGGGCGGCAGGTTCGTGTCGTCCAGGGCCGAGAGGGAGGGCATCTCGTGCACTTCCAGGCCTACGCCATGCCCCAACGAATGCCCGAACTGCTCAGCGTAGCCGGCCTCGCTGATGATGCTGCGGGCCAACGCGTCGGCCTCTTGCCCGGATACGCCGGCCCGGAGCCCCCGTTCGGCTGCCTCTTGGGCCTGCAAGACCACCGCATACAACTCTTGGAAACGGCTGTCTGGCTGGCCCAGCACCAGGGTGCGGGTCAGGTCGGCGCAGTAGCCGTCCACCCGACAGCCCATGTCGATGACGATGGGCTCGCCGGCCTGCAGCGGCCGGTCCGAGATGGTGGCGTGGGGCCGAGCCCCGTTGGGTCCAGAGCCGACAATGATCTCAAAGGCCAAGCCTTCAGCGCCGTGCTCCCGCATGTGGCGTTCCAGGTACCACGCCACTTGTCGCTCGGTGTGGCCAGGGCGCAGGGCCGCCGCTACCGCCTCCAGCGCTTCGTCGGTGAGGCGCACCGCCTGCCGGATGGCCGCCAGCTCCGCCTCGTCCTTGATTGCCCGCAGGCCTTCCACTAGCCCCCGCGTGGGGATCCACTGCGCCTGGCCCGCTTGGACCTGCAGGGTCTCGTACAGGCTCACCGTGAGGTGCTCGGCCTCGAAGCCCAGGCGCTCCTCTCCCCCCACCACCTGCTGCAAGATCGATGCCAGACTCCGCAGCCTGCTGCCGGTGAGCTGCGCCAGGGCGAAGTCTGGAGCCTGCTGCTCCACCTGCTCGTAGTAGCGGAAGTCTGTGGCCAGCAGGGCCTGTTCCGCACTGACAAGCAGGTACCCGTCAGAGCCGGTGAACCCGCTGAGGTAACGGCGGTTGTGGGGGCTGCCCACCAAGAGCCAGTCGAGCCCCAAGGCCACCATCTGCGCCCGCAGGGACGCTAGCCGTGCTGCTGTCAACTCTCTGCCTCCTGTTCTTCCTTGTCCGAGGTCGCAATCGCCTCCAGGGCGAAGGCTTTCTGGCACTTGCTGCACACTGCCTCGCCCTTCTTGCCCTCCGTGAGCAGGCCGCCGCACGCGGGGCAGGGGGGCTTTAGGGGGCGCTTCCAACTGAGGAACTGGCAGTCGGGGTAGTTGGCGCAACCATAGAAGATGCGGCCTCGCTTGGAACGACGCTGCACCAGGTCGCCGCCGCACTCTGGGCAGGCGACGCCCACCCGTTCCACGAACGACCGTGTGTTGCGGCAGGTGGGGTAGTTGCTGCAGGCGAGGAACTTGCCGAAGCGCCCGAACTTCAGCACCATGGGGCTGCCGCACTTGTCGCAGACCTCATCGGTGGGCTGGTCGCCCAGGTTCAGAGAGGCCATTTCCGCCTGGGCTCGCTCCACCTGCTGGGCGAAAGGCCCGTAGAACTCCTGCATCACCGGCACCCATTCGCGGTCGCCGTCGGCCACCTCGTCCAGCGAGTCTTCCATGCGGGCGGTGAAGCCGATGTCCATGACGTCGGGGAAGTGCTCCACCAGCAGGTCGTTGACGATGAAGGCGATTTCGGTGGGGCGCAGACGGCGATCGGTCCGTTCCACGTAGCCCCGGGCCTGGATGGTTGACATAATGGGGGCATAGGTGCTGGGCCGGCCGATGCCGCGCTCCTCCAGCGCCCGGATGAGGCTGGCGTCGGTGTAGCGGGGCGGGGGCTGGGTCCAGTGCTGCTCCGGGAAGAGCTGCAGCAGGTCCAGCGGCTCGTCTTCCGCCAGGTCGGGAATCTGCACCAGATCCTCTTCCTCTTCGTCGTTCCCTCCGTTGACTGCCAGGAAGCCAGAGAAGCGCAGCGATGAGGCCGAGGCGCGGAAGAGGTAGGGGCGGTTGTCCCGCGTCAGGCCGGCCGCCACCTCCACGGTGAGGGTGTCGAACTCGGCGGGGGCCATCTGGCTTGCCACGAAGCGCTTCCAGATCAGGTCGTACAGGCGGTATTCATCGCGGCTCAGGCGCGAACGGAGCTGCTTGGGCTCTCGGAAGACCGAGGTAGGCCGGATCGCCTCGTGGGCTTCTTGGGCCTTCTTGGCCCGTGTCTTGTAGGTGGGGGGGCTTGAGGGCAGGTAGGCCCCGCCGAAGCGCTCGTCGATGTAGCGGCGGGCCTCCGCCTGGGCGCTCTCGGCCACGTGGGTGGAGTCGGTGCGCATGTAGGTGATGAGGCCCACGCTGCTTCCGTCGTCGCCGATGGCCACACCCTCGTAGAGCGACTGAGCCACGGCCATGGTCTTGCGGGCGGCGAACCCAAGCTGTCGGGAGGCTTCCTGCTGCATGGTGCTGGTGATGAACGGGGCGTTGGGTTTGCGGGTGCGTTGGCCGCGGCGGATGTCCGACACGGCGTAGTCCGAGCGCTCCAACTCATCCACCATGCGCTGCGTGTCGTCGCGGGACCGGAGGTCTGCCGCCTCCCCGCCGATCTTCACCAGCTTGGCCCGGAAGCTTTGGCGCGGCGCCCTCGGGGCGGAGCCGAGCGGGGGCTTCTTGGCCAAATCGGCCTCTACCGACCAATACTCCTCCGGCACGAAGGCTTCGATCTCCCGCTCCCGTTCCACCACCAGGCGGACCGCCACCGACTGTACCCGGCCGGCGGTGAGGCGGTTCCGCACCTTCTCCCAGAGGATGGGGCTGATCTGGTAACCTACCAGTCGGTCCAGGACGCGTCGGGCCTGCTGGGCGTTGACCAGGGGCATGTCGATGCCCCTGGGGTGAGCGAACGCCTCTCTGACCGCCTCTTCGGTGATCTCATGGAAGACAACCCGGCGCACTTTGTCGGCGTCGGCTTCCGTGGCGGCGATGAGGTGCCATGCGATGGCTTCCCCTTCGCGGTCCGGGTCGGTGGCCAGGTAGATCTCCGGCGCTTCGGCCACCAACTCCTTGAGCTCCTTCACCACCTCGCGTTTCTCGTTTGGCACGCGGTACTGGGGGGCAAAGTCGTTGTCCACATCCACGCTGAGCTTGGAGCGCAGCAGATCGCGCACATGACCTACGGAGGCCTTGACCTTGTATCGGTTGCCCAGGAAGCGCCCGACCGTGCGCGCCTTGGTGGGCGACTCGACGATCACCAGGGGTGGGCCGGCCTTCTTGGCGGTCTTGGCTTTGCTGGGGCGTTTCGCTGCCGTCTTCTGCGCTGTGCTGGTGCCTTCTTTGCCTTTCGCCATACCTTTCTCCAACGGTACTACTATAGATACTGCGTCTTCCCTTGCGTTTTCAGCAGGTCCACCAACAGGCGCACGTCTTGGGCGCGCTCCCGCGGGCAGACCAGGATCACGTCTTCGGTTTCCACCACCACCATGTCCCGTAGGCCCAGGGTGGCGATCATCTTGCCGCGGCCGTAGATGAGCGAGCCGGTGGTGTCGATGCCCACATGGTCGGCGCGCACCACCACGTTTCCGTCTGCGGTGTGAGGCAGGATGTCGGCCAGGGCGGCCCAGCTGCCCACGTCGTCCCAGCCTACGTCCAAGGGCAGCATCCGCACCTGAGCCGACCGCTCCATGATGCCCACATCGATGGTCACCGGCTGGATCTGGGCCCAGGTCTGCTTCAGGGTCCGATCTGCGGCCGGACCGCCCAGCGCGGCGTCGATCTGCATCAACTGGGCGTGCAGCTCCGGGAGCAAGGTTCTGATCTCCTGGAGGATGGTGGAGACCTTCCAGATGAAGATGCCGCTGTTCCAGTAGTAGTCGCCGCTCTGGACGTACTGTTGCGCAGTGGCGGCCTGGGGCTTCTCCACGAAACGGCGCACGCGGTAGACCGGCTGCCCGTGGATCGTCTGCACCTGCTCGCCTCGCTGGATGTAGCCGAAGCCGGTGGCAGGCTCTGTGGGCTGGATGCCCAGGGTGACC
>JAAYZY010000432.1 GCA_012514615.1 Chloroflexota bacterium
CGACTCGGTGAAGTCATAGATCTCGGCTGGCGGATCGGCGACCCACAGGCCCAGTACGTAGATGCCCGGGTTGAGGTGCAGCTCCCGAATGCGCAGATGGATGGTGTTGCGGCCTTCGGCCAGGGTCACCCTTCTCCCTAGGGAGATCGTGTCGGCATTCACCAGCTTGCTGCCGTACTCGTCGTACAATGTGGCGGCCACGCTGCCCACGGTGCGGGGAGCGTCGGAATCGATCTCCAGGACGATCTCCAGCGGCCCGCCGGAGTAGGGCAGGTTGTCTGCAGAGGCGTCATCGCTGCTGTACCACACCTTGGTGAAGCGCGCCCGACCAGTCCCCGTGCGGCTCATGCGCGTCAGATCGATCCAGCGGCCAGGGGCCACGGCGCTGGAGCTCGCCGAGACGTAGCGGTTCACGATCTCAGGCGTATCACCGTGTGCGACCAAGCGGCCCTGGTCGATCAACAGGCACTGCCGGCACAGTCGCTGGATGGCGTTCATGTTGTGGCTCACGAAGAGCACCGTCCGTCCACCCCGCGTCACATCCCCCATCTTGCCCAGGCACTTCTTCTGGAAGGCCAGATCCCCCACGGCCAACACCTCGTCTACAATGAGGATCTCAGGCTCCAGGTGGGCGGCCACGGCGAAGGCCAGCCGAACGTACATCCCGCTGGAGTAGCGCTTCACCGGGGTGTCCAAGAACTCCTCGATCTCGGCAAAGGCCACGATCTCGTCGAACTTGCGGGCGATCTCAGCCCGGCGCATGCCCAGAATGGCGCCGTTCAGGTAGATGTTCTCCCGACCGGTCAGCTCTGGGTGGAACCCGGTCCCCACCTCCAGGAGGGAGCCAACCCGGCCTTGTACCTCGGCATAGCCTTCGGTGGGCTCCGTGATGCGGGAGAGCGTCTTGAGCAGCGTGCTCTTGCCGGCGCCGTTGCGTCCGATGATGCCGATGGCATCCCCGCGGGCCACATCGAAGCAGATCTCCCTCAGGGCCCAGACGACCGGGTCTTCTTCCCGGCGCGGCGCTTGGTTTCCGCTGCGGCGCAGCCCACGCAGGGGCCACTGCACCGCCGAGGCCACCGTGTCCCGCAGCGTGTTGTGCTGCGGGGCCCTGCCCAGGTGGTACATCTTGCCAAGGTCTCGCATTCGGATGGCCAGGTCGTTGTCCATGCGCGCTACACCACGTCTGCGAAGGTCCGCTCAGTCGTGCGGAAGTAGATGATCCCTGTCACCAGAACCGTCAACAAGACCGCCAGCGACAGCCCCACGACCCCGATGGAAAGGTACGGCGGCGCGTAGTCGGGGCCAAGCAGCGCCCAGCGGAACCCTTCCACCACCGAGGTCATGGGGTTCAGCCCCAGGAGGAAGCGGTAGCGCGGCGGGATGAGGTCCGTGCTGTAGATGACCGGCGTGGCGTACATCCACATCTGCACCAGGAACGGCACCAGGTAGTTGACGTCGCGGTATCGGACGTTGAGCGCCGACAACCACAGGCCGAACGCCAGGGCGGTGAGGGTGGCCAGCAGTACCAAGACGGGCAGCCAGAGCACGGCCGCCGTGGGCAGGATGCGGTAGTAGGCCATGAGCCCAATCAGCACCACAAACGACACGCCAAGATCCGGCAGCCCCGACACCACCGCGCTCAACGGGATGATCAGCCGTGGGAAGTAGACCTTGGTGATGAGGTTGGCGCTCAGCACCAGGCTGGTGGACGACTTGCCCAACGCCCCGGCGAAGTAGTTCCACGGGACCAGGGCGGCGCAGGCGAAGACCGCGTAGGGCACGTTGCCTGACGGCACCTTTAGCAGCAGGCCGAAGATAAGGTTGAGGATCAACACGGCGATCAGCGGTTGCAGCACCACCCAGGCGACGCCCAGAGCTGTCTGCTTGTAGCGGACCTTGATGTCTCGCCAGGCGAGGAAGAGCAAGAGCTCGCGATAGGGCCAGAGATCGCCCAGACCCAGCGCCGCCAGCCCGTGGGTGGGCTTGATGAGCACCGTCGGCTCGCCGCAAGGCGGGGCGCCGCAGGGCGCAGGGGTGGGCTGGCGGTCCTCCTCCAGGGCAGCGGCTACCAAGGTGTCCATGGTGGGTTCTTGTCTGGCCACAGAGCTACCTCACCGTCGAGCTTTCATCAAGCGGGAAACTATGATCGTGCCCACCACCACAGCCAACGATCCCACCGCCGCCGCCAACAGCGGCAGGTACTCAGGGAGCTGAGTCGACGCTGCCGGCGCCGGCCCAACCCACGCTGGGGTGGGGGGCGGCGTGGGCGAAGGCGCCACAGGGGCGGCGGCCCCGACGGTGGGAGAGGGGGCGGGCGTGGGCTTGGGGCTCTGCGCCGGCACCCCCGGGATGCTCGCTCGGCTGTACCAGATCTCCCCAGCCTGGCTGCTGAAGTTGGTGTTCCAGACCACGTGCAGCTCGTTACCCAGCCTGATGGTCACGGCCGTCCAGTGCGCGCCGGGGCCTGTCTCCGGCCTGTCTGGGATCTCCAGCGTTACGGGGGACCACGCTGTTCCCAACCATTTGGAGTGGAAGAGGCCTCCCACTTGCTCTCTGGTACGCATGGTCACCACCAGGTGGACCTGCTCCAGCCCATCCACCACAAGCAGCGTGTAGCCGTTGACCCCCTCTAGGCTGTCCAGGATCTGAGAGGGCTCGCTCCAGGTAAGGCCGGCGTCTGGCGACACCCGGTGCCAGCGACCGATGTGCCAGGGGCCGTCGATGTAGACGATGTGGGTCTCCCCACTGGGCAGGGCGGCGACATAGGCGTAAAGGACGCCATACTCTTCAGCCTCACGGTTGCCCATCTGCTGGGCTTCGCTCCACTGGCCGCCGCCGTCGGCGCTGCGGGCGTAGTACACGGCCTGACCATAGCCATCCTTCTCATAGGTGCCCCACACGCAGTGCAAGACCCCGTCGGGCCCGAGCACCAGCTTGACGTGCATGTATCCTTTCTCCAAGCGCTCCAGCGGCCAAGAGAGCTGCACCGGCGCCCCCCAGTTCCGCCCTCCGTCTGTGGAGGCGACGTAGAAGATACCGGCGTCGGGTCCGCGCGTGGCGTAGGCCACGTGGACCTGGCCAGGTTCCGCAGCGGCGATGCTCGATTCCCACATGGAGCGGGCGCTGCCGGTGGCGACAACCACCGGGGTGGACCAGCTCTGGGGCTGCTGCGCCAGATGCGCCGGCGCGGTGCTGTAGTAGAAGCTGTCTTGCCCGGTCCAGACCAGGTGCAGCCCGTTCTGCCGGTCCACCGCAGCGGAGATGTAGTCTGCGATGGGGTCGCCGGGCACGAAGAGGATGTCTACGGGCTCGGACCAGTCCTCGCCGTCCCAGCGGGTGTAGTAGATCGTGTTGCCGTTGTGGACGAGAGCTTGCGGCACGTCCAAGATGGATTCGCCATCCACTTCTTCGCTCCAGAAGACGTGCACGAAGCCATGTCCGTCGGCCACAATTGCCGGGTAGGATGAGCTCGCCGCCGAGTTGGACAGATTGATGGGCGGCTGCCAGTCATAGTCGTCCGACTGCGCCGCCACACCGGCAGGGGACGGTCCCCCAGCAGGCCCGGCGGCCAGTGCGCACAAGACCAGCCCCAGAGCGGCCAGCCACCTGGCGGTCCTGGTGTGTGCGCCTGCACTCCTGCGCCCGTTGCTCATGCACGACCTCGTGGTGGTTGCGCCATGCGGCCCCGACGACGGCCTGATCTGCAGAGTCGCCATGGCCCTAGCGCTCATGGGATGGGCCCACGAACCGATAGAGATAGCGGGGCCAGCCCAAGTTGTACCGTTTGGGCAGCGTGGTCAGCGGCGCAAAACGCGTCCGCAGATCGGCCTCTAGGGCGTAGGACGCGGTGAGAAACGAAAGCGCTGCATCGTTCTCCAGAGGGTAGTTCGTCAGCACGTAGGCGTTGCCCTCTGGGCGAAGAACATCGGCCAGCAACTCCCTGGTGAGAGGGTGAGCGGCCATGTTGCCCTTGGGACCCCGGATCATGTCGGTGAGGGGAACCCAGTGGACGGCCGGGCGGAACTGGTAGCCGCTCTCCAGCGGGCCGATCCAGGGGGCGTAGACCGTCCCCTCCACGCTCTGGAGGTAACCCACCAAGTCGCGGTAGGCGTCGGGGGCCTGGGGTGAGACGATGACCGAGCGTGGGTCGTAGACCAGGAGAGCGAAAGAGGCAGCGACCGCC
>JAAYZY010000433.1 GCA_012514615.1 Chloroflexota bacterium
CAGCACCCCAGCGACCTCCCTCCTGAGGCCCAAGGCCCCACCCAGGTGCGCCGCCGCTTCGCAGGCAACGACACGCTGGGCTACAAGGTGGGGATGTGTGAGCGGGACGTGGCCATTTACGGCGCGGTGCTGGCAGCGGGCCTGCTCTTCGGGCTCCTGCGGTCGCGGGTGCCCATTCTCCCCTTCCGCTACTTCCTGGTCCTCTGCCTGCCCATGGCAGTGGATGGCCTCGGCCAGCTCGTGGGCCTGTGGGAAAGCACGTGGTTCAACCGGGTGATCACTGGCACGTTGTTCGGCATGGCCTTGGTCTGGTTGGCCTATCCCTACGTCCAGCGGGCCATGGACGAGCTGCAAGAGGGGTTGGAAGCCCGGCTGGCCGCCTCGCCTCCCGACTAGGGCTCGCCGCGAACCTCCCCAAACCTCTAACCCGCCCCGCGGCGCTGGGCTGATCTCCCCGTTGGGGCGCTGGTTGTGGTATAATGCTGGAGAACGACCCCACAAGTGAACTCCCGTGAGGTGCGGCTGAGGTGAGCGACTTCGTACATCTGCACGTCCATAGCGAATACTCCCTACTGGATGGCCTGGGCAGCACCAAGGACCTGGTGGAGCGGGCTGTGGAACTGGGTATGCCCGCCCTTGCCCTCACCGACCACGGGGCGATGTACGGAGCCGTCGAGTTCTACCAGCGGGCCAAGCAAGGCGGCATCCACCCCATCATCGGCCTCGAGGCCTACCTGGCGGCCCGGCGCATGACCGACCGCGACCCGCAGTTGGATGCCCGATCCTACCACCTCACGCTCCTGGCCAAGGACAACGCCGGCTACCGCAACCTGCTGCGCATCGCCAGCGCCTCGCAGTTGGAGGGGTACTACTACAAGCCCCGCATCGACCGCGAGTTCCTGGCCGCCCACGCCGAGGGCATCATCTGCGCTTCCGGCTGCATGGCTGGCGAGGTGCCCCGTCTCCTCGCCGAAGGCCAAGCTGACAAGGCTCGGGAACGGGTCGTCTGGTATCGCGATCTCTTCGGCCCCGAGCGTTTCTACCTCGAGCTCCAAGAGCACAGCATCCCTGAGCTGGAGAGGGTGAACCGAGGCATCCTGGAACTCAGCCGAGAGCTAGGCCTGAGCGTCATTGCCACCAACGACGTCCACTACGTGCGGCGACAAGACGCTCGGGTCCAGGACGTCCTCCTCTGCATCCAGACCAACGCCCTGGTGAGCGACGACAACCGCATGCGCATGAGCGACGACAGCTACTACCTCCGCTCGCCCCAGGAGATGGAGGCGCTCTTCGGCCACGTGCCTGGGGCGCTGGCCAATACCCTGCACATCGCCGAGATGTGCGAAGTGCAGATCGACTTCGGCCACTACCACCTGCCGGTCTTCCCGGTTCCCGAAGGGCACACCGCGCAGTCATACCTGCGCTCCATCTGCGAAGCGGGCCTGCCCGACCGATACGGCCCCAGCGCCGACTCGCCGGAGGTGCGGCAGCGCCTGGAGCACGAGCTGCGGGTCATCCACGACATGGGGTTCGACACCTACTTCCTCATCGTGTGGGACCTCTGCCAGTTCGCCAAGGGGCAAGGGATCTGGTGGAACGTGCGCGGCTCCGGGGCCGGCAGCATCGTGGCCTACCTCATGGGCATCACCAACCTGGACCCCCTGGCCAACCACCTCATCTTCGAACGCTTTCTGAACCCTGGCCGCGTGACCATGCCAGACATCGACATGGACTACCCAGACGACTGCCGCGGCCAGATGATCCGCTACACCATCGAGCGCTACGGTTCCGACAAGGTGGCTCAGATCATCACCTTCGGGACGCTGGGCGCCAAGGCGGCCATCCGCGACGTGGGTCGGGCCATGGCCATCCCCCTCTCCGAGGTGGACCAGGTGGCCAAGCTAGTGCCGCCAGGCCCCAAGGTGACCATCGCCGACGCCCTGGAGAAGTCGCAGGAGTTTCGCCAGGCCTGTGAAGAGAACGACTACATCCGCGACCTGGTGGATACCGCCCGCGGCCTGGAGGGTGTGGCCCGCCACGCCTCCACCCACGCCGCCGGGGTGGTCATCGCCGACCGCCCCCTGGTGGACTACACACCGCTGAACCGCCCCACCCGAGACGACACCGAGCTTGGCGCCGTCACCCAATACACCATGGAGAGGCTGGAAGCCATCGGCCTGCTCAAGGTGGACTTCCTGGGGCTGGCCACCCTCACCATCATGCGCAAGGCCTGCGAGCTGATCAAGGAACACCACGGCCAAGGCTTCACCCTGGACAACATCCCGATCCACGACCCCAAGGCGTTCGAGCTCCTGTCCAGCGGCGAAGTGACCGGCGTCTTCCAGGTGGAATCGGCTGGGATGCGCCGCGTCCTCACCACCATGCGCCCCACCGAGTTCGAGCACATCGTCGCCACCATCTCCCTCTATCGCCCCGGGCCCATGGAGTACATCGACACCTACATCCGGCGCATGCATGGCGAGGAACCGGTGGAGTTCCGCCACCCCACCCTGGAGCCG
>JAAYZY010000434.1 GCA_012514615.1 Chloroflexota bacterium
CGCAGAGGTCTGCCCTGCCCGCGTCATGCCCGCGGAAGCGGGCATCTATCCATTCTTGGCGGTGCGGAAGATGGGTCTCCGCCCCCCAAGAACACCGCGAGGGACAGGCTTCCGCGGGGCGACGGGTACGCGGCCCTGTGTCGCGCACCAGGACCGCCCTCACCCCCAGGCCAGCTCCCAGCGGCCCTCGCGCCACAAAAGGTGTGGCGCGCCCTGCCCTTCCAGCAGGGCCAGGGCTTCCCGCCGGCTCAGGCGCGTCAGGGTATACTCGTCCTCACTGCCGCCGGCCAGATATTCCGAGTGGTACTCGTCCAGGTAGAGCCCGCCGCATTCGGGGCACCGCTTGACCGTACGGAAGTAGCTCACCACCACCAGATCGTGCAGACGGGCGAAGGCTGCTGGGTACCCGCCGTAGGAGGCGTCGCGGCTGGGGATGTGCAGCAGGCGGCAGGTGTGGGGGATGGACCGGCACAGGTCGCAAGCGCCGGGGTCGGCGTCCGGCCCATCCGGGTTGCCGATGATGCGCTGCAGCGCCTCGTCGGTGCAGGGGATCAGGGCGGGCGAAACACTGTCGGTCATTGCTGATCTCTCCTCGCCCAGGGCCGCTCGCTGGCGGTCATGGGGGGCAAGGCTTCCCTTGCCCCTGCCAACGCCCTGACAACATCCTGTAGGGGCGCAAGGCCTCCGTAGGGCCCCTACCTGCGCATCCACGGGGCCCGTCCTCCCGCGTCAAGCCCGCGCGGAAGCGGGCATCCATCCGTCCTTGACCACAAGGAGGATAGGCCCCCGCCCCCCAAGAACACCGCGGGGGACAAGCTTTCGCGGGGGCAGCGAGTTGCCGGCTTCCGCAAAGGGCGATGGGTGGTTGCTGGCCACATTCCCGTGGCAAGGGCGAGGCATGCCTCGCCCTTACAGCCCCCCATTCGTGGTTCCATGGCCCGGTTCGTTGACAGCCGCCTAGCGTGGCGGCGTCTCGCTGGTCTCCACCGGCGACTGCAGGTAACGCCACAGCTCCGACGAGGGCGGCAGCACCAGCGTCGAGCCCTGCCCCAGCACCTTCTCGTAGACCTCCAGGCGACGCAGGAAGGAGTAGAACTCCAGGTCCTGGCCGAACGCCCGAGCGGTCACCTCGGCAGCCAGGGCGTCGCCCTCACCCCGCAGGCGCTGGGCCTGGCCGTAGGCGGTGGCCAGGAGGATCTCCCGTTCTTTGTCGGCGTCGGCGCGGATCTCGATGGCCTGCTCTTCGCCCTCAGCGCGGTAGCGCTTGGCGATGCGCTCACGCTCGGCGCGCATGCGGTCGAAGACGCTGCTCTGCACCTCCACCGGCAGGTCGATGCGCTGGATGCGTACGTCCACCACGGTGATGCCGAAGCGCAGCGCGGCCTCTTGAGAGCCTTCAGTCACCACGGCCATGATCGGCTCGCGCTTCTCGCGCACCACGTCGATGAAATCGTGGCGGGCGATCTCCTCACGCAGGCGGCCGGCGATGACCTGGTCCAAGCGGGCCACGGCCGCCTGCTCCGTCCGCACCGTGCGGTAGAACAGCAGAGGATCGGAGATGCGCCAACGTGAGATGTGGTCCACCAGCAGGCGCTTCTTGTCCAGCGTCAGGTACTCCGCCGTCTGCGGGACGGTACCCAGCACCCGCTTATCGAGCAAAGCGACATCCTGCACGAACGGCATCTTGAAGTACAGGCCTGGGCTCTGGATAACCCGCACCGGGTTGCCGAACTGGAAGACGATTCCCTGCTGGTGTTCCATGATGATGAACGCCGACTGGAAGCCCAACACCACCAGAATGGCGGCGAGGGCCAGGGCGATGATCTTCTTGTCTGCCTTCATGGTTACGCTCCTGCTGAGCCCCGACGCCGCATCGCAGGGGCGGCCATCGGGGGCTCCAGTCAAACGCCGCGATCGGCGCGGCTGGTTCTAGGGTTCCGAGGTGAGCGGCGGCGAGAGAGGCGTCGTCTGGCCCCCGGCCGAGCCGCCGGCCAGGTCGGTTAGCGGCAGGAACGGCAGCACGCCGTTGGCCTGCGTATCCAGAACGAAGAGATCGGCCTGGTCCAGCATCCGCTCCACGCTCTCCAGGTAGAGCCGCTCCCGCAGCACCTCTGAGGCCTGGTCATACTCGGCCAACAGGGCCAAGAAGCGTTCGGCGTCGCCGTCGGCCCGGATGAGCCGCTGTTCCCGGTAGGCCTCGGCAGCCAGCACGTCTTGCGCCGCCGCGCCGCGGGCTTCCGGCAGCACCTGTTCGGCGTAGCCGCGAGCCTGCTGCACCAGCCGCTCGCGGTCTTCGAAGGCCCGCACCACGTCGTGGAAGGCATCGCGCACCTCCGCCGGCGGGTCCACGGCCAACAGGCGGGCCTCGGTCACCAGCAGGCCGGTCTGGTACTGATCCAGCAGTTCCTGCAGGATGCTCTTGACCTGCGACTGCGCTTCCGTGCGTCCCTCGGTCATGGTGAAGTCAATGGTGTTCTGGCCCACGGTGGAGCGCAAGGCGATCTCCGCTGTCGCTTTGAGCACATCCTCGGGGGTGCGTGCCTGGAACAAGAACGCCACCGGGTCCTGCACCAAGTACTGCACGAAGAGCTGCACCACCACGATGTTCTCATCGCCGGTGAGCATCTGAGCCTCTTCCGGCACCATCCGCTCGGTGCCGGCCTCGGTGCGGTAGCCGATTTCGGCCGAGCGCACCGTGGCCGTATCCACGATGAAGACCCTCTGAATCGGCTGGGGCAGCCGGTAGTGCAGCCCCGACTGCGCCGTCCGGGTGACCCGCCCAAAGGTGAGCACCACGCCGGTCTCGCCCGGGCCCACCACGTAGAACCCAGAGAGCAGCCACAGCGCCAGCAACGCGGCCACCAACAGCTTGATGACGAGGGGGCTTTGCAGCGCGTTGGTCAGCCACTCCTGGCCGCCAGCGCCGCCTCCTCGTCCGTATCCGCCCGTTTGTCTCATACCTAGCCCCTTTCTCCTTTGCCTATCTGTAAGCTTATGCCTTTACACCCCATTCGAACGCGCCGCCTGTCACGGGCCGCGGCGGTAGGGGGGCATTATACCCTGAAACGCTCCATCGGGCAACGGCGGGCGAAACGGCTTTGGGGGCGCTGCCGGCCAGCTGAGGAGGAACCTGCAGGGCGGGTCAGCCCAGGCCGGCGGCGGCTGCCTGATCCAACAGCCAGGTGAGCCGGCCGGCGACGGGACGCACCCGGCGGGCCGGAAGCCGGCTGTCTTCGTCGACCCACACCGCCCGCACCGCGTCTGCCTTGTCGGCCCCGCTGACCAGGAAGAGGACCTGCCGGGCTGCGTTGAGGGCCGGCAGGGTGAGGGTTACCCGCTGGGCTGGCCGACCGCCATAGTCGGCCGCGACCGCCAGCGCCAGCCGCGTGTCTTCGACCAACGCCGCGGAGCCGGGGAACAGGGAGGCGGTGTGGCCATCGGCGCCCATGCCCAGCAGTGCCAGGTCGAAGTCAGGCCGCGGCCCACGGAAGAGCTCCCGCAGCAGCCGGTCGTAGGCCTGCGCCGCCTGCCGCGGCTCCCATTCGCCCCGCATCCGGTGCACCTGGCCAGGCGGGACGGGCACGTGGGCCAGCAGAGTCTCGTGGGCCAGACGGTAGTTGCTCTCGCCGTGGCCGGGGGGCACACAGCGCTCGTCGCCCCAGAAGAGGGAGGTCTGGGGCCACGGCAGACATGCCGTGGCCAGCAGACGGTAGAGCGCCTTGGGGGTAGAGCCGCCGGCGAGGACCAAGCTGAACCGTCCTCGAGCGGCCACGGCCTGCTGGGCCGCGGCGACGACCCGCCGCGTCGCCTCGGCAGCTAGCGCGCCAGCATCCGCCAACACCACTAGGTCGGTTTCCATGCCGCGCCCCAGGCGGGGCTCCCCCCCCGCCGGGGCCCCTGGCCGTCGAGGGCCTCGCCGCAGCCCTGGTGCCAGAGGCGGCCATCGTCGGCCAGCAGGTCGTCGGCCTCGGGCGGCCCCCAACTACCCGGTTCGTAGACGGCCAGAAGAGAGGCCCCCGGCTTGGCCCAGCGGGCCAGGATGGGATCGATGATGCGCCAGGCCAGCTCGATCTCGTCGGCCCGGGCGAACAAGGTAGCGTCGCCCTGCATGGCGTCCAACAGAAGGCGCTCGTAAGCGTCGGGCAGGGCTGAAGCCCCGAAATCCTCAGCGTAATGGAACTCCATGTGCACCGAGCGGGTGCGCATCCCCGCGCCGAGCTCCTTGGCCTCGAAGCGCAGGTGCATCCCTTCGTCTGGCTGCAGGCAGAGCGAGAGGACGTTGGGGGTCATCTCGGCGCCCGTGGGCAAGGGGAAGAGCAAGTGCGGCACCCGCTTGAACTGGATGGAGATCTCCGAAGTCTTGGCCGCCAGGTTCTTGCCCGAGCGCAGGTAGAACGGCACCCCTTGCCAGCGCCAGTTGTCCACGAAGAACTGCAGAGCAGCGTAGGTGGGGGTCTGAGAATCGGCCGCTACGCCCTCCTCTGCGCGGTAGCCCTGGTACTGGGCGCGGATGCTGCGAGTGCACTTGCGCACCGCCCGCAGCACCTTCACCTTCTCGTCCCGCAGGGCGTCGGCGTCGAAGACGGCCGGCGGCTCCATGGCCGTCGGGGTCAGGAGCTGCAGCAGGTGGTTCTGGAACATGTCCCGCAGCACCCCGGCCTGGTCGTAGTAGCCGGCGCGGTGCCCCACCCCCACCTCTTCGGCCACGGTGATCTGCACATGGTCCACGTAGTTGCGGTTCCACAGCGGTTCAAAGATGGCGTTGGCGACGCGGAAGGTAAGGATGTTTTGGACCGTCTCTTTGCCCAGGTAGTGATCGATGCGGTAGACCTGACGTTCTCGGAACACAGCGTGCACCTGCTCATTCAGGTGATGGGCCGTTTCCAGGTTGCGGCCAAACGGTTTCTCGATGACGATGCGCGTCCAGCCAGGGTCGCTCTGGTGCAGGCCGGCCCGCCCCAACTGCTCCACAATCACCGGGTAGAGGCTGGGGGGAGTGGCCAGGTAGAAGAGGCGGTTGCCCCCCGTGCCGGCCTGGTCGTCCAGCGCAGTCAGCCGTTCCCCCAGGCGGCGGTAGGTCTCAGGGTCGTCGTAGCCGCCATCCATGTACAGCAGCCGGCCCTGGAACGTCCCCCAGAGCTCGCACAGTCCGGGCTTGTAGCGGGCGTAGGTCTTCACCCCTTCGAAGACCTGGGCCCGGAATGCGTCGTCGGAGAGGAGGCTGCGGGCCACCCCCAAGACCCGCGCCTGCGACGGCAGCAGGCCCTCGCAGCCCAAGCTGTGCAGAGCCGGCACCAGCTTGCGCTGCGTCAGGTCGCCAGAGGCGCCGAAGATGACTACGACGCTCGGTTCGGCACGGGTGGCGGCAGGGGCCATGGCTCCTTCCTTCCTGCTGGCCTGACGGCAAGCTTGGCTCAGTCTGGGCGCTTCACGGCGTGGCCGCCGAACTGGTTGCGCATGGCCGCCAGCAGCTTGGACGCGTAGCTCTCTTCTTGCCGGCTGACGAAGCGCGCCTGCAGGGCCAGGGTGATGACCGGGGCCGGCACATCCAGGTCGATCGCCTCGAAGACCGTCCAGCGTCCCTCACCGCTATCGGCCACCCAGCCCTTGATGTCGCTGAGCTCAGGGTCTTCGGCCAAGGCGTTCGCAGTCAGGTCCAGCAACCACGAGCGGACCACGCTGCCCACGCGCCAGATCTCGGCCACCTGGTGCAGGTCCAGTTCCAGCTCCTGCTTGGCCCGCAGGATCTCGAACCCCTCAGCGTAGGCCTGCATCAGCCCGTACTCGATGCCGTTGTGCACCATCTTGACGAAGTGGCCAGCGCCGCTGGGGCCCACATGGCCCCAGCCACGATCCGGGGCCGGCGCCAGGGTCTCCAGGGCCGTGCGCAACCGCTCCACGGCCTGCGCCTCCCCGCCGACCATGAGGCTGTAGCCCTCGGAAAGCCCCCACACGCCACCGCTGGTGCCCACATCCACAAAGTGCAGGCCGCGGGCGGTCACTTCTGCGGCGCGGCGCATGGTCTCGCGGTAGTTGCTGTTGCCGCCATCCACGATGGTGTCGCCGGGCGAAAGCAGGTCGGCCAGGGCCTGCACCATCTGTTCCGTGGGGTTGCCGGCTGGCACCATCACCCACACCACCCGGGGGGGCGTCAGCGCCTGTGCCACCTCGGCCAGCGAGAAGGTCGCCTGCAGGCCGGTCTCGGCGGCCAGGGCCTGCGTTACCTCCGGCGAACGGTTGTAGCCGACCACACGGTGCCCGCCCTGCGCCAGCCGCCGGGCCATGTTGCCGCCCATCTTGCCCAAGCCAACGATGGCGATCTCCATAGGCTCATCCCCTCCCCCGCAGTGAGCCCCAGAACTGGGTTCCGTCGTACGCCAGCGCCGGGGGGCAGTCGGTGCAGATATCACGATTATACCCCGGGCGCCGCGGGCGTCAAAAGGCTCATCTGTGGCGCTGGTCCCCTGGCGGTCGCACCGCGCCGCTGACAACTACTGTCCGGCCATCGCCAAGGGTTTGACGAAATCGCCGCCTTCCGCTACAATGGCTCTGTTACGTTAGGTTCGCTACGCAGGGAGAACAGGGATTATGGCGCAGATCGTATTTGAAGCTGAACCTCGCAGCGTCACGCGCAAGCAGAACCGCGTGTTGCGTCGCGAAGGGTGGGTCCCCGGTGTCGTATACGGGCACAAGGTGGAGCCCATCATGATCCAGATGGAAGAGAAGGCCCTCCAGCGGCATCTGACTGCCGGCGCGCACGGCCTGGTAGCGTTGAGCGTCAAGGGCGAGGAGAAGCCGCGCCACGTGCTAGTGCGGGAAGTGCAGCGGCACCCCCTCAACCGCCACATCGTGCACATGGACCTCCAGGAAGTGGCCATGACCGAGAAGCTGCGGACGTCGGTCCCGGTGACGTTGGTCGGCGTCTCGCCCCTGGTGGAACGCGGCGACGGCATCCTCCTCACCAACCTGACCCAGGTGGAGATTGAGTGTCTGCCTGCTGCCATCCCCGAGCACATCAGCCTGGATATCTCTGGGCTGAAGGCCATCGGCGAGCCGATTACGGCTGGCAGCCTCCCTCTGCCCGAGGGCGTTGCCCTGGTGACCGATCCAGGCGAGATGGTGGTCACCGTGGTTCGGCTGGCCAAGGAAGAGGAAGTAGAAGCGCTGGTCGCCGAGCCTACGACCGCCGAGCCCGAGGTGATTCACAAGGGCAAGGAAGAGGAAGAAGCGTAGTCCCGTCCCTCCAGTTGTCCAGCGCTCACTCCAGCTCCCCCAGGCGCATGCCAGCGGGGGAGCTGGTTTTGCGTCAGGCGCGGGTCACTCCGGCACGTTGCGGCCCGGCCCCTTGGCCCGCAGCGCGGCCAGCGGCTGGTTGACCCGGCCGCCCACACGCCCATCGGCCCAGGCCATGGGGTCAACCGCCACCCCGCCCACCCGCAGCTCCCAGTGCAGGTGCGGCCCGGTAGAAAGCCCCGTGCTGCCCACGTACCCCAGCAGGTCGCCCGGCTGCACCCACTGCCCTTCCTGCACCGCAATTTGGGAAAGGTGCCAGTAGCCGCTCATGACGCCCAAACCATGGTCCAGGATGACGGCGTTGCCGCGGGTCAGCAGCGGCTCAGCCAGGGCCACACGCCCGCTGGCCGGGGCGTGCACCACCGTCTCCAGGTCGCCATCCAAGTCGATGCCCGCATGGAAGGAGCTGGGAGGGGCATTGCCGTAGGCGCGGCGGTCGCCAAAGGCTCCCGTGACCCGCAGGGGCGGTTCCAGGGGTACCCGGAAGGTCCCGCGCCAGAGCGGACCACCGCTCACCCGAGCGAAGACCTGAGCCACCCGCTCCGCTTCCTGCTGCAATGCCCGCTGGTCGGCCAGCAGGCTGCTCATGGCGGGCGATAGGGGGATGCGCTGTGTGGCGAAGCCGCCATCCACCACGGGCAGGCAGGCGCTCCACGAGACCGGCAGCCCCAGGCCGCGGCGGGCCTCCAGACGCAAGGTGAGGCAGCCCAGGTCGGCCAGGGGCGAGATGCCGGCCCACGCCCAGTAGCCATCGGGGCCCAGGGCGAAGTGAAGCCGCTGCTGCCCCAGCCATCCCTGCAACTCAGCCGGCCCGTCCACGACCACCTGCACCGCCACGGTGCTGCCCTGCATGGTTGGCGCCGGCAGGGTGCGCGCCCACACCAGCGGGCGCGGCAGAGGTTCGTCGGTCTGCAGCCCCTCGGCCGCTGGCACCCGCAAGCGCTGCCCGACCACGATGCGATCCGGGTTGCTGATGCCGTTGGCCGCGGCCAGGGCCGCCGCATCCACGCCATAACGCACCGCAATCTCCGACAGCGTCTCGCCCGGCCGCACCAGGTGCACAAGCTCCCCGGGTTGAGGATCGGCCGCCTGCACCGCGGCTGGCCCCCCCCACAGGGCCAGCGCCACACACCAGAGCAGCATGCCCTTGCGTATCCACCTTCCCCAACGATCCATCCTCAGTCCCCCGAAAACGGCCTGGGCCCGACCACACCCCCCAGATTGGACCTGGCGACCGCGATTTGCCAAGAAACCACACTTGTGCTACAATCATTGCCATTCACGCGTAGCCAGCTCCATCACGGCCATCGCCACCCCACTCTACGAGGAGATTCATGCTACCCATTGGACGTTGTCGTCTCCCGCAGCACAGAACGCCTCAAAGAGCAGTACGCTGGTTCTCTCTTGTCTCCATCCTCATGCTGAGTCTGGCTGCGCCGGCAGCCGCCGAAGAGGTCGAGGGGCTGGTCGCTCCCGACGCCCTCATGTGCAACCCCAACTCCGATCCCCAGCAGCGAACCGAAATCATCGAATACGTGGTCCGGGCCGGCGATACGGTCTACGACCTGGCCGAACGCTTCGGCGTGGCCCCCGAGACGATCATCGGGGCCAACGCCGCTCTGGCCGGCCGCCCCGACCGCCTGCAGGTGGGCCAAGTGCTTCAGATCCTGCCGCTGGACGGGGTCTACTACACCATCCGTTCCGGCGACACCCTTTCGGGCTTGTCTCAGCGTTTCGGGGTCAGCGTCGACGTCATTGTGGACTGTCCGCTGAACCGCTTGCCAGACGCCGAAAGCCTGAAGATAGGGCAGACGGTGGTCATCCCCGGCGCCACGGCGGCACCCGCCGCGCCCGTGCGCACCGTGGCCAGAGTGGCCGCACCGGCCGACGCCGTGACCGGCAGCGGCAGCTTCGCCTGGCCGCTGCAAGGCGTCATCAGCCAACGCTACCGCGCCGGGCACCGGGCCTTGGATATCAGCGCCCCGAAAGGCACCACCGTGCGCGCCGCCGACGACGGGTTTGTGGTACAGACGGCCTGGGAAGACAACGGGTATGGCCACTGCATCATCATCGACCACGGGGATGGCGTGCGCACCCGCTACGCCCACCTCAGCGCCTTTTTGGTGAGCGCCGGCGATTCGGTGAGCCAGGGCCAGCCCATCGGCGAGGTGGGCACCAGCGGTTGGGCCACCGGTCCCCATCTGCATTTCGAGATCATCATCAACGGGACGCAGCAAGACCCGCTGACCCTGCTGCCGCGCTAGCGCGGCAGCAGTTTGCTCTGGATGAGGCTGGCGGCGAAGCGGCGCTCCCGGTCATCGTCGAAGCGCACCGTCACGTAGGTCTCGCTGGCCTCGTCCTCCACCGCCTGCACCTCTCCCTGGCCGTAGGTGGCGTGCCACACCACCATGCCAACCCGATACCGCACCTGCGGCAAGGTGGGCCGGGCCGACGGCTCCATCGAGGCGGTCTCCACATGGTAAGCGCGGTCTTGCCACAGCTCGGCGTAGACGGCCAAGTCCCGCTCTTGCCGCACCCGACGGGCCATCTGGTCGCAGGCGTTCTTGCTGGCCGCGATCTGCTCCATCAGGCGAACCTTGCGCTCGTGGGGCTCGGCGCTGTGGGTCAGGGACGAAGCCGCGGCGCTTAGCGCCGACCGCAGCGCTTTGAACACCTCCACCGGCGTCCCTTGGATCAGGTCTACGGTGACCAACTGCACGCCCGCCTGACGGCAGAGATCCAGACGCTGCTGCTCGCGGGCCGCCTCCAAGGCCTCTTCGCTCTCGCTCAGGCGACGCTGGCGCACCCCCTGCAGGCCGCGGAAGCGCACCGCCAGCCCGATCTCCGGATAGAGCTGGTCCAGCTTGAGCCGGCGGCCGGTGCTGGGGTTGGTGAGCCACGAGGGCGTCACGTTCTCCTGCATGGCAACGCCCTCGAAGATGCGCCGCAGGATCTCCCGCCAGGCGTTGACCACATGGACGTTTTCTGGCATGGTATCTCGAACCCTCCTCCCGCTCCGCGCATGGTCAGCCCGTCTTGGGGCCCACGGGCAGGCCCAGTTGCTCTCGCCAGGCGCACAGGCCAGCGAAGAGCGTTTCGCTGATCGGGTAGTTCCAGTGATTGGCGGCCATCGTTTCCCAGAATTCATCCAGGCTGCGCTGGCCGGCCTTCTCGTAGGCGTACGCCTGAAGCATCAGCTCCAGACGGTCGGCATCGCGCACCAGCCGCCCTTCCGGCGAGCTGGCCTCTTCAAACTCCTGCCACAGGCTCCGCAGCCGTTGGCCGCCGGGCAGCCCTCCCAACAGTTGGTCCATGGCCTGCTCTTCGGCCCGCTGCTTGGCCCCAGACTCCAGAAGGCGCACGGCCGGCTCAGGGATATCGGTGAGGGTGGCCTCTGCGAGATCGTGCAGCAGCGCCATGGTCAGCACCTTCTCCCGGTCCAGCGCCTGGCCGCAGCTCTCGGCCAAAGCCAGGGCCACCAAGGCCATCCCGTGAGAGTGCGCCGCCACGTTCTCCGGCTGCGGCACTCCCCGCATGGCCCAGCCCTGCCGCTGCAGCAGCTTGAGCCGGTTGGCGGTCATCAGGAACTGCAGCCAGGCCAGAGGGGCCTCGGGCAGATGGGCGTCACTCACTTGCCACCTCCCCACAGGGGCACGGCTCGGTCTGGCCGCGGGTGAGCGCAACCGCCCGCAACAGCGTCCCAGAGACGTCCAAGATCGACGCACAGCCGACAAAGGGGTCCGTCGCTGCGCCCACGGCTAGCAGCGGCACCGGCTGCAGGGTGTGGGTCTTGCGGCGGTCGTCTTCAAAGTTGCCGTGATCGCTGGTCACCACCAGGGTGTCGCTCGGCCCCAGCCCCTGGGCCAAGCAGCCCAAGAACTCGTCCAGCAAAGCCACCGTGTCGGCGTCGGAGAGAGGCAGGCGGCGGTGGCCCACCAGGTCGGTGAGGAAACTCTCGTACATCACCAGGTCGTAGTCGGCAGCCAGGCCCAGCAGCACCTCAGCCGCCTGCCCGGCAGACCACTGGGGCGCCTCCGGCACCCACTGGGCCACGAACTGGTGGGTCAGGTCCCAGAACAGGGCCCGCCCCTGCCTCACGTCGGCCAGATCGCGGAAGGGGAGGCCGGCGGCCAGGTTGGTGAGGGTGCTGGCCGAGTGCCGCTGGCTCCCATCCTGGGCGCGAGCCCAATACTCAGCCGAGTAGCCGTTGGCGAAGGTGGCGCGCCAGCCGGCTTCGGTGGCCCGGCGCAAGACGCTGTGGGCGGCGATGACCCGGCGCAGCCGCTCGGAGGGGTAGGCCGAAAGGTGCCCGCCCAACAACGCCGCGGCGTTGACGCCAGTGAAGAGGCTGGTCTGACCGGTGGCGCTCTGGGGCAGGCCAGGCACATCCAGGGTGGCGTCCAGCGGAGCCAGCAGCAGGCGATGGCCCGCGTGCGCGCTGCGGTCGATCAGTGGCCCGCCCAGCAAGCGGCTCAGGCGCGGCGCCGGGCAGCGCCAGAACGGGTTGGCCTCGTGGGCCGGCCCAAGCCCGACGCCATCCAGGAAGACGAAGAGAACCCCCAAGAGAGACGCGGCCCTAGAACTTGTAGCCAATGGCGCGCAGGAAGCCCTTGCGCCAGGCGATGCCATCCTCGCCCTCAATACCCTGGGGGGTGGCGCCGTCCACCACGCCCAGGATGCCGCGGCCCTGCGCCGTCTGGGCCACGATCACCTCGACCGGGTTGGCGGTGGCGCAGAAGATGCGGCACACTTCGGGCACAGCCTTCACCGCGTTGAGCACGTTGATGGGGTAGAAGCCAGGGGCCAGAAAAATGATGAACGAGTGGCCAGCCGCAAGGGCCAAGGCGTTCTGCTGGGCCAGCCTCACCATCTCGTCGTCGTTGCCGCTCCAGCGCACCAGGCAGGCCCCCGACGCCTCGCAGAAGGCCAAGCCGAACTTGATCCCCGGCACCGCAGCGATCAGGGCCTCGTGCAGGTCTTCCACCGTCTTGATGAAGTGGCTCTGCCCGAGGATGAAGTTGACCTCCTCAGGCTTCTCCATGCGCACTGTATGCAGTTCCATGGGTCCCTCCCCAGCGCTTTGCTGCCAGTATACCACCGCCCACAGCGAGGCGGCAAGCCGGGCCTCTCGGCCCAAGGCGCGCTGGCTTAGCGGCGCCGCGCCAGAGCCTCCCCCATGCGCTCAAGGCCGGTCTCCAGCACCGAGCGGGGGCAGCCGAAGTTCAGGCGCACAAACCCCTCGCCGCCTGGCCCGAACTCCGCTCCTTCATTCAGGGCCACCCGCGCCTCCCGCAGGAAGAACTCCTTGGGGCTCTCGCCCAGGTCCAGGGCGCGGCAATCCAGCCACCCCAGGTAGGTACCCTCCGGCGTGCCCACGGCCACCTGGGGCATGTTCTGGCGCACGTAGTCCAACAAGAAGTCGCGGTTGCCTTCCAGGTAGGCCAGCAGCCGGTCGAGCCAAGGTTGACAATCACGGTAGGCGGCCAGCGCCGCCACATAGCCCATGAGGTTGACGCCCGGCACCAGCCCGCTCCGCGCTGCCTGCATCCGCTCCACAGTCTCCGCATCGGGGGCCACGGCGATGGAGCACTTGAGGCCGGCGATGTTGTAAGTCTTGCTGGGGGCCATCACGGTGATGGTGCGCTTGGCCACTTCCGGGGCCAACGAAGCGATGGGGATGTGGCGGCGCCCCTGGAAGAGCAGGTCGCAGTGAATGTCGTCGGAGACGATCCACAGGTTGTGGCGCAGGCAGATCTCAGCCAGGCGCTCCAGCTCATCTCGGCGGAAGACGCGGCCCACCGGGTTGTGGGGGCTGCAGAGCAAGAAGAGGCGTGTC
>JAAYZY010000435.1 GCA_012514615.1 Chloroflexota bacterium
ACCTGGGATGTGGCTCGGCCGCTCCTGGAGCGGGGCGAGCTGCCCACCCTGCGCGCCCTCATGGCTGAAGGCGCCAGCGGCCCACTGCGCTCGGTCATCCACCCCTACACGGCGCAGGCCTGGACCACCATGGCCACCGGCTGCAACCAGGGGCAGCACCGCATCTTCGACTTCTGGGAGCGCGACCTCAGCCGCTACGGTTTTCGCCTACTCAATGCCAGCCACCGGGCTGCGCCTTCGCTCTGGGGCCTGTTGGGAGCGCGGGGGCGGCGCAGTGTGGTGGTCAATGTGCCCCAGACCTACCCCCCAGAGCCGGCGCCGGGCGGCCTGCTCATCAGCGGGCGCGATACTCCCGGCCTAGGGGCGACCTACACCCACCCAGCGTCCCTCAAGGCGCAGTTGGCCGACCTGGCTGGCGAGCCCTATGTCATCGTGCCGGACGACTGGCTGCACACGCGGCGGGGCCGGCCTGACCTGGCCCGGGAAGAGCTCTACCGTGAGGTGCGGGTGCGCTTCCGGGTGGTGGAGAAGCTGCTGGAGCAGGAGCCGTGGGACTTGGCCTGGTTCGTGGTCGGCGCCACCGACGGCGCAGCCCACTTCTTCTGGCGCTACCATGACCGACGACACCCCCTCTATGACGAAGCAGAGGCCAGACTCTACGGGGAGGTGGTGGCTGAGGTGTACCGCCGCGCCGACGCCGCTCTGGGCCGGCTGCTGGCTCGCCTGCCGGCAGACACGGCCGTTCTGGTGGTGTCGGATCACGGGCAGGGGCCTCAGACGCCGTTGGCCGTGCACCTGAACCTCTGGTTGGCCGAGCAAGGTCTGCTGACCCTGGCCCGGCCGGCGCCGGAGCGGCGTGGCGGTGTGCGCCGCGGTGTGGCCCGTGTGCTGCGTGGGGTCAAGCGGCTGGCCTACGACCACTTGCCGTTCCAGAGCCTGACCCGGGTTCGCCGCCTCTTCCCAGATTGGCTCCGTCGGGAATTGGGGCCGGAGACGTTCTTCCCGGGGATCCATTGGCCGGACACCTTGGCCTACTCCGAGGAGCTGCGGGGCAACATCTGGATCCACGTGCGAGGCCGCGACCCCCAGGGGGTGGTTGAGCCGGGCGAGGAGTACGAGGCCCTGAGGGACCGGATCATCGCCGGCCTGGCAGATCTGCGAAACCCCCAAGACGGCTCCCGCTTGGTGCGGCGTGTGTGGCGGCGGGAGGAGCTCTACAGCGGCCCCTTCGTGGAACGCTTCCCAGACCTGGTGGTGGAGAGCGACACGCCGGAGGTCTTCCGCCCGCGAGGCGCGTACCAGGGGAAGCAGGCACTGCGTCTGTTGACCGCAGCCGAAGTGGCGGAACTGAAGACCAGCGGCGTGCACCGCATGGATGGGGTGCTGGTAGTGCGGGGGGCTGGCGTGCGCCCGGGCCTGACGGTGGAGGGCGCGGCCTTGGCCGACCTGGCGCCCACCGTGCTCTACCTGCTGGGGGAGGCAGTGCCTGGGCACATGGATGGGCGCGTCCTCACAGAGCTCTTCGAGCCGGCGTGGTTGGCGGCGCAGCCGGTGCACTACCAAGACGGCGGCGGTGAGGGCGGCCACAGCGACCAGGACTACACGGACGAAGAAAGCCGCCAGGTAGAAGAGCGACTGGCCGGCCTGGGCTACCTGGGCTAGCGGGGGAACGGAGACTCCTTTGACCAACGAGCGGGGCAGGCCGAAGCTGCTGGTGGTGGGTATGGATGGGGCGACCTTCGACCTGATTCGCCCTTGGGCGCAGGCAGGCCGGCTGCCTACCGTGGCGCGCTTGCTGGATGAGGGGGTTTCGGCCCCGCTGCGGTCGGTGCCCAACATGAACAGCGCCCCTGCGTGGAGCTCCTTTGCCACCGGTCTCAACCCCGGCAAGCACGGAATCTTCTACTTCGACGAGCTGATTCCCGGTACGTACACCAAGCGCTACCTCAACGGCAGCTTCCGTCAGGGGACGCCGTTCTGGCGAGCCCTGAGCGAGGCCGGCTACCGAGTGGGCATCCTCAACGTGCCCATGACCTACCCGGCGGAAGAGGTGAACGGCTACATGCTGGCCGGGTTGGATACGCCTGGACCAGGCAGCCCCCTCTTCAGCAGCCCCCGGGGCCTGGCCGCGGATTTGGAGCGCGCCGTGGGACCCTACATCATCGAACCGGGCGCGCCCGGCCTGATCAAAGCAGGACGCCGCGACAAGGCCCGCCAACGCATCTTGGAGGCGTTGGAGAAGCGCCTGGCCTATGCCCTGTACCTGGCCCAGACCCAGCCCACCGACGTCTTGGTGGTGGTCTTCACGGCCACCGACGCCGTGCAGCATTTCTTCTGGAAAGACATGGACCCCCAGCACCCAGAGCACGACCCGGCCCAAGCTGCCGAGTTCGGCGACACCATCCAGCAGGTGTATGAACGCCTGGATGGGGCGGTGGCTGAGCTCATGGCCGCCATGCCTGGGGCCACGGTGATGCTCATGTCGGACCACGGCGGGGGCTTCAATCAGCGAGGGGCAGAGTTCCTCAACCCGTGGCTGGCCGCCCAGGGTCTGCTTCGCTTCCGGTCGCCGGGCGAGCAGGTGGGGGGGCAGTCGCCCGCCGCCGCGGCTCGGG
>JAAYZY010000436.1 GCA_012514615.1 Chloroflexota bacterium
CCAACAGCGCACCGACGCAGCAACGGGTGGCGTTCGGGGCACCCTACCCGGGCAAGATCGTGCCGCTGCACCTGGGGGAGCTGGGCGGCCGCTTTCTGTGCCAGAAAGACTCGTTCCTCTGCGCGGCCGGCGGTACGGACGTAGAGGTGGCCTTCACCAAGCGCCTGGGCGCCGGCCTGTTCGGCGGTGAGGGGTTCATCCTGCAGCGGTTGGAGGGCGACGGCCTGGTCTTCGTTCACGCCGGCGGCACGGTGATCCACCGCATGTTGGGCAGCGGCGAGACGCTGCGGGTAGACACGGGCTGCCTGGTGGCCTTTGCGCCTACGGTGGACTACGACATTCAGTTCGTGGGGGGCTTCAAGAACGCCCTCTTTGGCGGCGAAGGCCTCTTCTTGACCAAGCTGACCGGGCCTGGCCTGGTCTACTTGCAGAGCCTGCCCTTCTCCCGCCTGGCCGATCGCATCTCGGCGGCGGCGCGCTTCGCCCAGCGGGACGAGCGCAAGGGCGCTGCTGGCCTGGGCGGCGACCTCATCGGCGGGCTGCTGAGCGGCGACCGACGCTTCTGATCGGCGCGCCGGCACTGGGGCACACGCTAGACGAACCTACAACTGGAGGAGACCTGTGCGAGTCCTTGTGATCATGGGAAGCCGCAACCGGGAGGGGCAGACGGCCCAGGCCGCTGCGGCCCTGCTGCGGGGTATGGAAAGCCACGGCTGGGAGAGCGAGACCGTCTTCTTGCCAGAGATGAGCATCGACCACTGCCACCAGTGCAACGAGCGGGGCTGGGGCGGCTGCCGCATGATGGGCTGCTGCCGCGGCGCCGACGATGACTTCGGCCCGCTGGTGGAGCGGATCAGAGCGGCCGACCTGGTGGTCTTCGGTAACCCGGTCTACTTCGCCGACTTGAGCGAGAGCCTCTGGGCGTTCCTGCGCCGCTTGCGGCGCATCTGCACCCACGAAGATGGCAAGCAGGGGATCGTGGGCAAACGCGCCGTGGGCATCTGCTTGGCCGGCGGCAGCGGGGGCGGCGCGCCGGAGACTCTGGTGGTTCTGGAGAAGACCCTGGCCGGCAGCGGCTTCGACGTGGTGGACCTGATCCCGGTGCGCCGCCAGAACTTCGAGCACAAGCTGCAGGTGCTGCACCTCACCGGCGAGTGGCTGGCCGCCCAGAGCGGGTAGGCGCCCTCGCCGCCATCCCGCTGAAGCCGACCCCCCGGCGCTCTCCCGGGGGCCGAGGTCCGGTGGTCCGGCAGGCCTGCGGTAGCTTGCTGCCATAGGTTTGCTCAACGTGGGGCTTTGTGCTATAAATGGCCGGCTATGGAAGACGCGCCTACTCCCTTGGATCTGGCGATCGTGGTCGTCAGCTTCAACGTATGTGACTTGCTGCGGGATTGCCTGGCTTCCATCTACGACAGCCGGGGCGGTCTCTCGTTCCGCGTCTGCGTGGTAGACAACTGCTCGGCTGACGGCAGTTGCCAGATGGGGCGGCTGGAATTCCCTCAGGTGCAGTTCATCGAGAACGCCGACAACCGCGGCTACCCGGCGGCCAACAACCAGGGGCTGCGGGCCTTCGGCTTTGGCGAGCCGGGGGTGGACCCCGCCGCCCTGCCCCGCTATGTTCTGCTGCTCAACCCCGATACGGTGCTGCCGCCCAGCGCCCTGGCCGACATGCTGGCCTTCATGGAGGCGAACCCGGAAGCCGGCGCCGCGGGCCCCCGGTTGGTGCTGGGCGACGGTACCCTGGACTGGGCCTGCCGCCGCAGCTTCCCGACGCCGGCTGTGTCGGCGTACCGCTTGGCCGGCCTGAGCCGGCTCTTCCCGCGCAGCCGGCGCTTCGGTCGCTACAACCTCACCTACCTGGACCCCAGCGTGACCACCGAGGTGGATTCTGTGGTGGGGGCGTTCATGCTGGTGCGCCGTGAGGCGATTATGGAGGCCGGGCTGCTGGACGAAGCGTTCTTCATGTATGGCGAAGACTTGGATTGGGCCTACCGCATCAAGGCTGCTGGCTGGAAGGTGTTCTACAACGCGGATGTGACGGTGCTGCACTACAAAGAAGCCTCCAGCCGCGGAAGCCAGCGCGCCCAAGAGGAGTTCTACCGAGCCATGCTGATCTTCTACCGCAAGCACTACGCGGCCACCACGCCCTTGCCGCTGCACTGGCTGGTGCTGGGGGGCATCAACCTGCGCTGGTGGTTGGCGCGCCGAGGGCTGCGGGGCAAGGGGCGTCCGCCGGCGCGGACGGCTGTGGAGGGGCAGGCATGAATCAGCGGCGAGCGGAGTGGCTGTTCGGCCTGGTTCTGGTGCTGGGCGATGTGTTGGTGATCGTCATGGCCTTCTATCTGGGCTATCGGCTGCGCCTGCTCACCGAGCACCCCAACATCGATCGCTTCCTGTCGTACCTGGGGATGGTGGCGGTGCAGACGGCCACCCTGGTGCTGGTCATGGCGTTCCACCGCCTCTACTTCCGTCAGCGCGGCTCGGGCCATTTCGAAGAGCTGACCCGCATCTTCAGCGCCGTGTCCATCGGTTTCATTGTTGGGCTGGGCACCATCTCCCTGCTTTTCACCGACCTGGACTACTCCCGGCTGATGATGGTCTACAGCTGGGGGCTCACGGTGCTGCTGCTGGCTCTCTGGCGGCTGATCTACACCAGGTTCCGCTGGGCGCTGCAGGCCCGGGGCGTGGGCAAGCAGCGTGTGGTCATCGTGGGCACCGCCGAGCCAGCGCGCATGATCTTCCACAAGATCGCCCAGTCGCCCGGCCTGGGCTACGAGGTGGTGGGGTTTGTGGATGCCAACGGGGCTGGCGCGCCGCACAACGGCCCGCGCAACGCCATCTTGGGCGCGCCGGTGCTGGGGCGGCCTGCCGACCTGCCTAAGATCATCGAAGAACACCAGGTGGAAGAGGTGATCATCGGCCTGCCTGAGGCCACGCACCGGGAGATCCTAAGCATCATCGCCAACTGCGAGCGGGAGAAGGTGGGGATCAAGGTCTTCCCGGACGTCTTCCAGATCATGGCCTCCGAAGTGAGCATCGGCGACCTGGGCGGCCTGCCCCTGCTGACGGTGCGGGATGTGGCCCTGCGAGGCTGGCGTGTGCAGGCCAAGCGGGCCATGGATGTGGTGGGCGCGGCGGTGGCGTTGGTGATCTTCTCGCCGCTGATGATGCTCACGGCCCTGCTTATCAAGCTGGAATCGCCGGGCCCGGTCTTCTACGTGCAGGAGCGCATGGGTCTGGATGCCCGCTCCTTCCCCATGCTCAAGTTCCGCTCCATGCGGCAGGATGCCGAGTCGTTTGGGCCAGGGTGGACGGTGGAGGGCGACCCGCGGCGCACGCGGCTGGGCACGCTGATCCGCCGCATCTCGGTGGACGAGCTGCCGCAGTTCGTCAACGTGCTGTGGGGCGACATGAGCCTGGTGGGGCCGCGGCCTGAGCGCCCGGTCTACGTGGAGCAGTTCCGCCGCAGCATCCCCCGCTACATGGAGCGCCACCGGGAGAAGGCCGGCCTAACCGGCTGGGCCCAGGTGAACGGGCTGCGGGGCGACACGTCCATCGCCGAACGGCTCAAGTATGACCTGTGGTACGTGGAGAACTGGTCGCTTCTGCTGGATCTGCGCATCATCCTGCGGACCATGTTCCGCATGTTCGCCGACCCCAGCGCCTACTGAGTGGGCTCTTCGGCGGGCTCGGAGCCTGCCGGCGGCGGGTGTGCACGCCTCGCTGAACGGTGCCTGATGCCGCTCTGGAGGGGAGACTTGGTCAAGGTTCAGTGGCACAGCCTCAGGAACAACTCCCATCTCCCGCTGGCCTTTGCCTATGCCCTGGGCTTGGGCATCCGCCTCTACCTGGCGACCCAAGCGCCTAGCAACTCTACTGACCTGCTGCGTCATGTGGGTTTTGGCAAAGAGTTCTGGCACCACAGTCTCAGCATCTACAACTACGCGCCGCGGGATTTCGGCGACGCGCCGTATGCGGCCTTGTGGCCCAACCAACACTACATCTACCCGGCGATCTCGATGTTCTTCTTTGCTTTCCTGGCTGCTCTGTGGCCCAGCCTCTTCTTTCCCCGGTTGGTCTTGACTCTGATCGAGCTGGCCAACGGCTTGCTCATGGCTCGACTCAGCCACAACCGCTGGTTTGGCCTGGCGTACTTCCTGAACCCGGTGAGCATGTGGTGGTACTCCCACGAAGGCCAATACGAGCCGGTTGTGGCGCTGCTGACCCTGTTGTCGCTGCTGTACCTGGCCCGACGTAGCGTCTGGGGGTACGCCTGGTTGGGGCTGGGCATCCAGGCCAAGTA
>JAAYZY010000437.1 GCA_012514615.1 Chloroflexota bacterium
GGCGCCCTGCCGGATGTCGGTTCCCACTGCATCGACACGCTGCGTTTCCTGATGGGTGAAGTGACCGAAGTGCAGGGGCTCACGGCGTCGGCGCAGTTCGCCTCTGCCGCAGACGATACCACCCAAGCGATCCTGCGCTTCGAGAACGGGGCCCTGGGCATCGTCGACTGCTCCTTCGCCATCCCCCACCGTCAGTGCCCGTTGGAGATCTACGGCTCAGAGGGCACGCTGATGATCGAGCGTGGGTTGGGGCCGTTCACCGACCCACAGGTGCGCCTCGTGGATGCCTTCGGCGTCCACGAGATTCCCATCCAGTGGGTGAACAACTACGCCCTGGAGTTCGACGTGGTCAGCCAAGCCTTCGCCGAGGGCTGCCCCCCGGAGACCGACGGCTGGAACGGCCTGCGCAATACGGAGATCATGCTGGCCATCTACCGCTCGGCCGAGCGTGGGGTACCGGTGGCGCCGCCGGCGAGGCCGTCGCCATGATCCTCTTGGCCGGCGCGGCCGCTCTGGACGTGACTCCACCCCTGGGCGCTCCCCTGCTGGGGTACTGGTACGGGCGGCAGGCCAGCGGGCTCCACGATCCGCTCCAAGCCAAGGCGCTGGTGCTGGCCCTGGACGACGCTCTGGCCGCCATCGTCACCGTGGATGTCTGCTTGCTGACCCGTCAATGGATCGACGAGAGCGCCCGCCTCATCCAGAAGCGGAGCGGCATTCCCCGGGAGCGCCTCCTGGTGGCCTGTTCGCACACCCACACCGGCCCCGCCACCACCCGGCTCTTCGGACACGAGGAATGCCCGCCCAGCTACCGAGAGTTCCTGTGCCGCCGCCTGGCCGACGTGGTGGAAGTGGCCCGCCAAGCCCTGCGCCCGGCCCGGGCCGCAGCCGCCCAGGGGAACGCGCCTGGGCTGGCCTTCAACCGCCGGCTTCTGCGGCCCGACGGTAAGGTGCACAGCCACAAGCCTGGCGAAGCCCTCACCGCAGAGCCCCTGCACCCGGCCGGCCCAGTGGACGACGCCATCCGTCTCCTCTACCTGGAGGATGCGGAGAACCGGCAGCCCTTGGCCGTGCTCGCGAACTTCGCTCTGCACCCCGACACCATGGGCGGCGCCGCCATTTCTGCCGACTACCCCGGCGTTCTGGCCGGGACTCTGGCTCACATGCTGGGCGGCCGCCCCACCGTCCTCTTTGCCAACGGCCCCTGCGGCGACATCAACCACCTTGACCCCCTACGTTCGGGCGAGCCTTACGACTCGCGCCACGCCATGCGCATCGGCCAGACCCTCGCGGCGCAGGCCTACGCGGCCACGCGCCGCCTCACCTGGCTACGAGCGGCATCCTTGGCTGGCGGTCGGGAGTCGGTGACCCTGCGGGTACGAACGCCTGAGCCTGAGCAGGTCCAAGCCGCCGGTCAGGCTGTGGCCCACCACAGCGGTCCACCCAGCCGAGACCTGGTGCGGGCCCAGAGCCTGCTGGAGGTGCACAGCCGCGCTGGCGAGTCGTTCACCACC
>JAAYZY010000044.1 GCA_012514615.1 Chloroflexota bacterium
AAGTGACCAACTGTTCGTGCTCCAAGGTCTTGTTGAAGATCTCCAGCGGTGTGCCGTACTCCAGCGGGGGCTGCTCGATGGCCTTCAGCTCCACGCGGCCGCCACGCTCGTGCACGTACTTGTAGAACTTCATGGCGTGGCTCACTTCTTCCTGCGCCTGCTTGCTCATCCAGTGGCTGATCCCACGGAGGGCCTTGGACTCAGCGTAGGCGCCCATGGCTTGGTACATGTAGGCCGAATACAGCTCATTCTTGATCTGCTCGTTGATGGCATCCTGCAGTCTCTTGCTCAGCATCTTGACGCTCCTTTTCCTGTTGGTTTGGCATTGCGAATGTTCGGTAAAGCAGCGGCTCAGCGTCGCTGCGAACCTTCCTCTTGCTGACACTGCGGGCACAGGCCGTAGAACTCCAAGCGGTGCCGCACGTCACGGTAGCCGGTGCGCCGGGCCACATCTTCGTCCAGGCTGTCCAGGGCGCCGGGCTGCACATCGGTCAGGGCCTTGCAGCGCCGACAGACGATGTGGGCATGGGAGAAGGGGGCGCTGCCGTCATAGTGGCTACTCTCTTGACCGAACCCCACCTCCCACAGCTCGCCCAGCTCCTGCAGCAGGGCGACCGTTTTGTAGACGGTGGCCAGGCTGGTCATGGGGAAGTCTGCCTTCACCCGTTGGTAGATCTCGTCGGCGGTAAGGTGCTCTTGGCTGCCCATCAACACACGCAGGATGGCCATGCGCTGCGGCGTGAGGCGGTAACCCCGGCCCTTCAGCTTGGCGATCAGCTCCTGCAGGTGTTCTTCCACGGTGCTCACGGCAACCTCTCCAGGCTCCCCAATAAGGTCTTTCTATCTACAGCGAATCATTATCTAAAAGAAGTATACACCGGATGCCGGCCGTTGTCAAGGGGCGGCGGCCGGTTCTTATGAGACTCTTACACGCGGGGAGTGGAGAGGAGCGGCGGCCGCCCTGCCCCCAGATCTGCGCGATCCCGCATTGCCAAAGGCCGCAGAATCTGGTATAATGGGGGCACAATCGGCTCGCAGAGCACCCCTTCGTTCCACCACACCCACGCTGACGCTGTCCTTGCCGAATACCGCTCGTGAGGCCCACGACGACATGCTGCCCATCCGCTGCGCAGGAGGAGGATGCATGGACTGGCTCACTTTCTTGAAAGTCATGGCCATGGACGAAGAGGCGGCCTACAAGAAGTACCAATTGGCTGCCAGCCTCACAGACGACGAGGAGCTCAAGGCGCTGCTGGAGCGGCTGCGAGACGAAGAGGAGTTCCACGCCCAGTTCCTTCTGGAGCAGTACAACCGCCTACAGAGGCTGTTGGCGGCCCGCGCACAGTAGCACTCTCCGCTGCCCCAGGGCCGACACGGGGGCATCGGTTGCGTCGCCGGCGCAGCCGATGGCTTGCAGTTGCCGACGGCGCGTTGTCGCCGTTGCGAGGCTCAACGAGAAGGAGTGGTCGCCATGTGCCCAGACAACCAAGCGGTGGGGGTCGAAGAGGCTTTTCTTGCGGGGCTGAGGCCTCGCACCACTGAAGAGGTGCTGCACCAGGCCCTGGAGCAGGCCAAGCAGGAGCTGACCAAGCGGGATCCACGCATTGTTGGGTGGCAGAGCGGGGCAGAGCTGTTGGCAAACAGCGGCGAGCCCCCCCACTGGCTGCTGCGCTTCTTGGGCGACGAGTTCCGGATCTCGCAGGAAGGCGCAGAGGTGCTGCGGGTGGTCGGCGAACAGAAGGCGTCTGCCAGCGAACGGCTTCTCCTCTTGCATTACCTCCTCAAGGCCGACGGCCACCCCCTAGCCAACCGCTGGGTTGCCTTCCGGGAGTTCCCTGAGGGGTTGTCGTACGACGCAGCCTTCCAGGCTCGGGCCAACCGCCGTCTGGCAGAGTTCTTCGGCTCCGATGCGGCCTCGTTCAGCCAGGCGGCCCAGGCCCTGGGTGGGGAGCGGCTGCACTTTGGCGACGCCTCCTTCCTGTTCCGCACCTTGCCGCGGCTTTGGCAGGCGGTGGTCTTTTACGCTGCCGATGAAGAGTTCGGAGCCTCGGCGCGCATCCTTTTCGACGGCTCGGCGCACCACTATCTACCCACTGAAGACCTGGCGGTGCTGGGCGGGCTCCTCAGCAGCCGCTTGGTACGCGCGGCGCGCGGCTAGGAGCGTTCGCTCAGGGCATGACCACACCTTCATTCCTGTCTCATCTGCGGCGGTCCGCCCCACGCTGGAGCGGGCCGCTGGCCCTGCTGCTTCTTCCCTTTCTCTGGCTGTGGCGGCTGGCGTTCGCCGGCCAGGTGCTCTATTGGGGCCTGCCCCTGCAGCAGTTCGCCGCCTGGTACGGCTTGGCGGCGGCCGGCTGGCTGGCAGGGGCCCCTCCCCTCTGGAACCGCTGGCTAGGCGCCGGCGCGCCGCTGCTGGCCAACCACCAGTCAGCCGCCCTTTACCCGCTCAACCTCCCCTTCTTGTTCCTGCCGGTGGAGCGGGCCATGGGCCTGCAGTTGCTGATGCACCTGGCCCTGGCGGGCCTAGGGATGTACACCTACAGCGGCCGGCTGCGCCTGACGCCGCCTGCACGGACGCTAAGCGCCCTGGCCTTTGCCTTCGGCGGCTATGTGATCGCCCGAGTGAACTTCCCCAGCATGACCTGCGCCCTGGCCTGGGTACCCTGGGTCCTCTGGGCGGTACACCGGCTGGTGCAGCGCCCCAGCGCGGCGCGCCTGGTGGGCCTGGCGGCGCTGGCAGCCCTGCAGGCGCTGGCCGGCCATGTGCAGCTCTGGTACTACACCCTGTGGCTGGGTGGTCTTTACACCCTGGCCTTGGCCTGGGCGGAGCACCCCGGCGAACCCGTGCCGGCGCGTCTGCGGGCCGTAGCCCGAGCGGTAGGCTGGTTGGCTGGCGCAGTGGCGGCGGCTGTGTGCCTCAGCGCCGGGCAGATGCTACCCACGGCTGAGCTGGCCGCGCAATCGCACCGCAGCGGCGGGGCTGAGTTGGGGTTCGCCATGACCTACTCGCTGTGGCCCTGGCGGCTCATCGCCTTTGCCGTGCCGGACTTCTTCGGCAACCCGGGGCGCGGCGACTTCTGGGGCTACAGCAACTATTGGGAGGACGCGGTCTACATCGGCCTGCTGCCGCTGGGTCTGGCCCTCTACGCCGTGCGCTTCGGCCGCCGCAGGGGCTCGCGGCCTGCCGCAGCCGAGACCGGGCAGCCGGATCGGCGCCTGACGCCGTTCTTCGTAGGCTTGGCTGTCGCCTCGGTGCTGCTGGCCTTGGGCAAGAACCTACCGCTCTACCCTTGGGTTTTCCGCTGGGTGCCAGGCTTCGGGTTCTTCCAAGCGCCCTCGCGGCTGCTTCTCTGGTATGTCTTCGCCGCCGCCGCCTTGGCTGGCATCGGCTGGGACCTGTTGGGGCCCTCCCCGCGTCTGGCCCGAGCGGCGCGCCTGTTGGCCGTGGCCTCGGTGGGGGTGGCCCTGGCCGCGGGGCTGACCCAGTGGTTCCTGCCCCAGGTGCGGCAGACCTTCAGCCAGGCGCTGCTGCAAGCCAGCGCGCTGGGCTTGGGGGCGTGCCTGTTGGTGGCCTGGCGAGCCGGCGCCTCCCGCCCGCCGCGGGGCTGGGCCCTGGCCGCCCTGACCCTGGCCGCAGCAGACCTCTTCCTCTTCAGCCTGCCGCTCATCCCCACCACAGACGCGGCGCTCTATCGCCAGCCCACGGAAAGCGCCGCGTTTCTGCAGGCGCAGCCGGGCCTCTTCCGCATCTACACCACCGCCGAGAGCGACTACGACCTGCGCTACAAGCGTTACTCGCGCTTCGGCGACTTCCGCCCCCACGACGTCGAGTTCCTCATGGGCCTGCGGGAGACGCAGCTGCCCAACATGGGCGTCTTGGAGCAGATGGAGAGCGCCGGCCACTTCGACCCGCTGCTGATCGGCCGCTACCAGCAGTACATGGCCGCGGTGAAGGAAGCGCCGGTCGACGCCGCCCTACGCCTGCTGGGCTTGCTGAACGTGCGCTATCTGCTGGAGCCGGCTCCGTTGGCCGGCCTGACGGCTGTGCACCAGGGCGAGCCGGTCAGCATCCTGGAGAACCCCCACGCCATGCCCCGGGCGTGGGTGGCGCCCCGGGCTCGCGTCATCGACGACCCGGCGGAGGTGCTGCAGGCCCTGGGCGAGCCGACCTTCGATCCCCGCGCCGAAGTGCTGTTGGAAGCGCCCGCGCCGCTGCCCAGCGCAGCCCCTCAGCTCCCGACCGCCCCGGCGGAGACCGCGCCGGTCTTGCGCGATCACCCAAACGGCGTTACAATAGCTCTTGTGCTTGCAGAGCCTGGCTATCTCTGCCTGAGCCAGACCTACTACCCTGGGTGGCAGGCCCTTGTGGACGGCGCGCCGGCTCGCCTGGTGCGAGGGAACTTCCTGCTCCAGGTCGTCCCCCTGCCGGCGGGCCCACACACCGTCGAGTTGCGCTATCGCCCGCTGAGCTTCTGGGGCGGGGCAGCCCTGGGCGCGGCGGCTTGGGCGGCCTGTGCAGGCTGGGTGCTGTGGCGGCGCAGGCGAGCTCGACGCCAAAATGGCGAGGATGGGCGTTCATCGTGCAAAAGGTTGCGGTGATCATACCGACGTACAACGAGCGGGAAAACATCGCCCCGTTGGTTACCGAGATCCTGGCCCTGGGTCTCCCTGGCTACATCGTGGTGGTAGACGACAACTCCCCCGACGGTACCGGGGCGCTGGCCGACGAGATGGCTGCCCGCCACCCGCAGGTGCAGGTGGTGCATCGGCCGGGGAAGATGGGCCTGGGGCGAGCCTACTTGGCCGGCTTTGCCCGCGCCTTCGAGCTTGACGTGGACATGGCCCTGACCATGGACGCCGACTTCTCCCACCACCCCCGCTACATCCCCAACCTGGTGCGTCTGGTCACCGACGAAGGCCGCGACATCGCCATCGGCTCTCGCTACGTGCCCGGCGGCGGCACCCGCAATTGGGGTGTGGGCCGCCAACTGCTCAGCGGTGGGGCCAACTTCGTAGCGCGCACCACCTTGGGCCTGCGGGCCCACGACTGCACCGCCGGCTTCCGCTGCTACCGGCGCTCCCTGCTGGAGACGGCCCCGTTGGACCGCATCTTCTCCGACGGCTACTCGTTCCTCATCGAGCTGCTCTACCGCTGCCAGCGCATGGGCTGCACCGTGGGCGAGTCGCCCATCATCTTTGAAGATCGCCGCGCCGGCCAGTCCAAGATCTCCAAGAACGAGATCGCCCGGGCCGGCTACACGGTGCTGCGCCTGGCCAGCGAACGGCTGCTGCGCCGGGGGCCCTCCCCGGTCCGGACGGCGCGGCGCTGACCCCTGGCTGGCCGCGGCGCGGCACAAGGGGGCGAGCTATGGCGACCGAGCCCCAACCCCAAAGGTGGGCAGCCCGTGGGTGGGTGGCTGCCTGGACGGCTGGTCTGGCCCTGCGCCTGTGGGTGGCTTGGCGCCCGCTTGACGTGCTCATCCCCAAGGTCCTCTCCGACGACGCCTTCTACTACTTCAGGATCGCCGAGAACCTGGCATCTGGCCTGGGCCCCACCTTCGACGGCCTGCGCCTGACCAATGGCTTCCACCCGCTTTGGGCGGCGCTGCTCACGGCGCTGAGCGTCGCCGCGCCCCAGGGCCAAACGCCCATCGCCTGGGCGCTCTCCCTGGCGGCTCTGATGGACTCGGTCAGCGGCACGCTCATCTACCTCGCGGTGGCGCGGGCGCTGGGTCGGCGGGGGCCAGCGACCTTGGCCGCGCTGGCCTACCTGCTGCACCCCATGGCCATCTTGGAGGGGGTGAACGGCCTAGAGACCGCCCTGGCCGGCCTGGCCTTGACCGGCCTCTTTGCCTACTACGTCTGCACCCTGCGGCGACGAACGACCTATGGGGCTTACGCCGTCTTCGGCCTGCTGGCGGGGCTGCTGGCCCTGGCCCGCACCGACTACATCTTCTTTGTGGTGGCGCTGGGCCTGGAGCGGCTGTGGCAGGAGCGGGCCAGGGCGGCGCCGCCCCTGTTGGCCGCGGCCGCGGTCTGCAGCCTGGTGGTGGCCCCGTGGCTGGTTTGGAGCCGCCTGCAGGTGGGCACATGGGTGCAGACCAGCGGCCTGGCGGTGCCGTATGTGGTGC